>CAZAYK010000063.1:0-7332 GCA_964489415.1 uncultured Dehalococcoidaceae bacterium
ACCCGGGCCACCGCTTCCCTCTCTTCATCACCGATAATCGGTTTACCAAAGGGTATGGTCCGCATGAGGAATCTCCTAAACGTATTTTACCATAACCGAACCAGACTGGTGGGTGGCCTTCTCAATGGCAAAGCACACTGACATCGTCTGGAAGATGGCCTCGGCATCAACCTCGGGCACAGTATTATGTAAAATAGAATCAACAAAGCTATGGATGACCCTATCCTGCTGCTGGCCGGGGTATGGCTCCGCTATCTTCTGTGGTGGCTTATCGGGCTCCCGCGAGGTATAGAGCAGACCGCAGTCAGCTCCATTGACAAAGGTTGCCTGGGTGCCATATATCTGGAGGGCGTGGAAATGGGGGGATACATTCCCGAAGTTGGCGGCCACCTTGCCCACCATCCCGCTGTGAAACCTCAGGATAGCCACCACCATATCGTTATAGTTAAAGCTGCTACCTCGGGAGGAAAGATTATTACCATAGGCCGCCACCTCAACCACCCGGTCACCCGTCAGCCACAGCAACAGGTCAACAAGGTGTACCCCACCACCATAGACCACCGAGTAAAAATCAATCTTGCCCCGCCACCCCTCGGTTATCTTGTGCAGCCGGCCGTAGTTATAGTCGCCCTCAACGTAGTAGAGCTGCCCCATCCGGCCATCAGCAATCATCTGCCTCAGCCAGCGGAAGCGGGGCACGGTGCGCAGCACCAGATTTGATGACAGCCGCAAACTGGGGTTATCCTCAAGCCGGCGACGTATTTCCCTGGCCTCCTGCTCATAAAGGCACAGCGGCTTCTCAACAAAGACATGCTTGTTGTTGTTGAGTGCCTGCATTATCTGCGGGTAGTGGTAGTTATCATAACTGGCAATGGAAATCAGGCTGATTTCAGGGTCGGTAAGCAGCTCGTCAGCCACCTTGGTCCATCTGATCCCGGGGTATTTATCCCTGGCAGTGGTGAGCCGCGCCTCGTCAAAGTCACACAAAGCCACTACCTCACAATCGGGGTGACTTTGGTAAGCAGCGATATGCTTTTCCCCCACCCCCAAACCAATAACACCAACCCTTAACCGCTTTGGCATGGTCATGTCTGCTCACCATCCAAACTGGAGTATATCTGGATGAGCTCATCAAACGTATACTCCCAGTGGGGGCGCACCATTTTGGAGATTATGGTGGCAAAGCGCTCCATATCCTGGGGAGTATCCACGCATAACCGGATATTGCTGAAATCCTCGGGGAGGGTAAAGTTATGAATACGGAAAGCCCCGGGGTGCTTATAAAAGTATATGGTAACATGCTCCCGCTCATCAGCCTGCCTCATGCTGGCGTAGGCTCTCTGGTAGGTGGCTGAGCGCACTACCTCCACCGATTGCCCCGCGGGGTAAGTGCGCTTGAGCACGTTGGTTACCAGGTCAAAATCACCGCTCCGGAAAATACCAACCCCGTGGTCAACCAGATGCTGGTCAAGCAGCGGGCTGTCCCCGGTAACCCGGACGAAACCATCAAGGTGATACCTCTCCACAACCTCGTTAAACCTGCCGGCGACATTGGCGAGCGGGCCACGGTAGCATTCTATACCATACTGCTGGCAGAATTCGGCAATGGCGGTGTCGCCAGCCTCTACTGAGGTGGCAACAACAATGGTGTCCAGAGAGGGGCACCGCTCCAGTCGTTCCAGTAGATACTGCAGCATCGGCTTTCCCCCCACCCGGTGCAGAACCTTATTGGGGAACCTTGTTGAGCTTGTCCGAGCCTGGATAATTGCGCCGATTCTCATTTCGGTCAACGGTTTTTCATAACGTGCGGTAGCAGAACCCCTTGGCCTCCGCCTCCTCACCATTAAATAAGCCCCGCACATCAATTAACACCGGCCTGTCCCTCATCGCTGCCTTCAGTTCATCCAGGGTTATCTCGCGAAAGACATGATGCGCCACGGTAACGATGGCACCGTCAACAGTAACCTCACCCAGCGCAGTGACCATTTTAATCCCGAAATTGCCCTCAATATCGGTCAGCAACGGGTCATAGCCAAGTATCTCCACCCCGTATTCCCGAAGCTCCTTGATAATCCCCTTGGCGGGGGTTTCCCGGATATCATCCACATCCTCCTTATAGGTTAAGCCCATAATGAGTATCCGGGCACCCTTAATCACCTTACCCACCTGGTTGAGGGCCTTGATGGCCATCTCAGCAACATACTTGGGCATACTATCGTTTATTGCCCGACCGGCAAGGATTACCTGAGGGTGATAGCCGAGCTCCTTGGCTTTGTCCACCAGATAGTAAGGGTCAACCGGGATACAATGACCCCCCACCAGACCGGGGGAGTAGAGGTGGAAGTTCCACTTGGTCGCTGCGGTGGTAAGGACATCCCTGGTGTTTAGACCCATCTTGGCAAAAATGATGGCGAGCTCGTTCATCAGGGCAATATTGAGGTCACGCTGAATATTCTCAATCACCTTGGCTGCTTCCGCGGTCTTAATATCCTTGGCGACAAACACATCGGGGGCTATCCTGCCGTACAGCCGGGCGATGATCTCGGCAGTCTCATCATCCATGCCTGCAACCACCTTGGTTACCTTGTCAATGGAGTGTTCATCATCACCGGGATTTATCCTCTCCGGGGAATAGCCAATCCGGAAATCTATCCCGCACTTCAGCCCCGATTCCTCCTCCAGGATCGGTTTCACAATCTCCTCAGTCGCGCCGGGGAAAACCGTGGATTCAATGATCACGATGCTCCCCCGAGGCAGATTGCGCCCCACAGTGGCGGCTGCCTCCCTAAGGAAGGAAAGGTCAGGCTCCTTAGAGCGGGTTACCGGGGTGGGGACACAGATAATGATAACATTTGCCTGGCGTATTTGGCGAGCATCGGTGGTGAAGGTTATTTTTGCCTTGGCTGCTGGCGGCGTGCCGGGGGAGAACTCTCGGTTAAGCCGATTCACCCGGTGGGCATCAGTATCAAAACCAATGACCCTAAAACTCCGGGCAAATGCTCTTGCCAGCGGCATGCCGACATAGCCAAGACCAATGACACAGATTACTGCTTCATCCCAAGCATCCTTCATCGTCGGAGCTCCTTAATCGTTTGCTTCAGCCCTTCCTCCAAGGTATAGCTGGGCTGGTAGCCGCACTTCCGGGCCCGGGAAATATCCGCCAGGCTGTGGCGGACATCCCCCGGCCGGGGCTTGTCATGAACCGGCTTCAGATTACACCCCACCAGTCCGGTGATAAGCTGGGCTAAGTGGTTTATTGAGCTTCGCTGACTGGTGCCGATGTTGAAGACACCGTTACCCCCGCTTTGGGCTACCAGGATACTGGCAGTTACCGCATCCTTGACATAGGTAAAGTCTCTAGTTTGCTCACCATCTCCGAAGATGACCGGAGGTTTTCCTTCAGAAACCATCATCAGGAATCGGGGAATAACCGCGGCATATTGCGAATCAGGGTCCTGCCGTGGGCCATAGACATTAAAGTATCTGAGGCAGGCAGTAGGGAGCGCATAAACTTGATTAAAGACGTGACAGTAGTATTCACCGATGAGCTTGGTCACCGCATAGGGAGACTGCGGGTTAGGCGGCATATCCTCCCTTTTGGGGAGAACCGGGGTATCCCCGTAGACCGAAGATGATGAGGCATAAACCACCTTGCTGACCCCCACATCCCTGGCCGCTAAGAGCACATTCAGTGTCCCGGTGGCATTCACCTCATGGGAGGTCCGCGGGTCAGCTAGACTACGGGGAACACTGGGGATAGCGGCAAGGTGAAACACATAGAGGGTGTCCCGCAGTATCTTCTGGAGGAGGGGCAAGTCAGTCACGCTACCCTTGATGAACTCGGCACTGCTCCTTTTTAGCAAAGGTGCTATGTTCTCCTCCTTACCCGTGGAGAGATCATCAAGGATGGTCACCTGGTAGCCACCCGCGACCAGTTCTTCTGCCAGGTGGGAGCCAATGAACCCGGCTCCCCCGGTAACCACCACCTTCCCCCTCTTGCTGCTGTGCCGTTTCTCAGCGGCTTGGCCTAACCCCTCCCCTGTTGAGGCAGTCATTCCAGCTTATTTCTCCTCCAAGGCATTAGACAAGGCATCACCTGATACAGCACTTGACAGCCAGTATAAATCATTTACCACTAAATGTCAATTTATGTGCCAACTGGCAAGTTAGGCGTAGGTGACTATTGCCTGCCCTACTTAATTTAAGTTATATTTAAACCGATATGGAAAAGCAGCCGGTAAGCTCAACCAGACTGGGTAGAGCCTTATCCATAGCTATCTCAATTATCCTCATACTAGCCATTGCCGCCCTGATTTATGTGGTTGCTTTGCCCCAGCCCAGGGCAGCGTTTACCGAGTTTTACCTCCTCGGTCCCGAGGGTAAGGCCGCTGACTACCCCGAGACGTTACGGGTAGGTGAGACAGCAACAGTAATCCTGGGTATTGTTAACTGGGAGCACAAGGTAACCTCCTACCGGGTGGAGGCTGGAGGATACGGGGTTAGCCGCCGTGAGCTAGGACCAATCGTCCTGGAGCATAGGGAACGGTTTGAACAGGCAGTAAGCTTTACCCCGGAAAGGCCGGGGGAAGGGCTAAAAATAGAATTCCTCTTGTATAAAGAGGGGCAGGCTGAGATCTATCAATCACTGTACTTACTAGTCAATGTTGTTGAGTAGCGGGGTGGGCTTCATACTGTCCCCTCAAGGGCTCGCAGTTGCTCCCGGGTGCCAATAACCACCAGTTCATCACCAATCTCGAGGGGGGTATCCCCCGGCGGGTTGGCAATGAGCCTGCCGTTCTGCTTCCTCACTGCCAGGATGGCAGTGGCCCCACAGCAGTCAAGGCTTTCCTTCACTGTTACCCCGGCTACAGGCGAGCCTGACTCAACCTTGATATTTTCCAGCACCATATCACCGCTGTGGCTATGCATGGTGGCCTCAAAGAAGTCAACCACCAGGGGGCGTAGGGTAAGTAATGCCATCCGCCGCCCGCCGATGCGGTGGGGAGATATTACCCGATCAGCTCCGGCCCGCCTTAGCTTGGTTTCTGACTCCTCAGAAGAGATGCGGGCAACGACAAAGACATCCGGCCGCATATTCTTCGCCGAGAGTGTTATATAGACATTGTCAACGTCACTACCCAGGGCGGCTACCAGTGCTCGTGCCCGCTGGATACCGGCTTGCTCTAATGTCTCATCGCTGGTGGCATTACCGTGAATGTATAAACAGCCATCGGCTGCTGCCTTGGCAATGGCCTCATTGTCAATGTCAACAACGACAAAGGGAATACCCTCATTGGCAAAGACACGGGCTACCTCCCGCCCCACCCGGCGATACCCACAAAGGATAATGTGATCTTTAAGATTAGCAATCTTCTCCCTCATGCGGTGCCTCCCCAGTATATTGCTCAGCTGACCTTCAACAAAATATTGAACAAGGGCAGTAAGGGTATATAGCATACCCCCAACCCCGACCACAATGAGCACAATGGTGAAAATCCTCCCTGCCGAGGAGAGGGTTCTCACCTCAGCATAGCCCACCGTGCTCAAGGTAATCACGGTCATGTACAGGGCATCACGGAATGACCACCCCTCTATGACCATATAGCCGATGACGCCTAAGGCTACCACCAGTATTAGGACAGCCAGAACGCGTATCAGCCGCTGTCGGGAACCCATTTACCTGTTAGCGGTACCCCCTTGCCCTGAGGTATCTCGGGCCAGTGTGGCCACTACGAAACGAAGAAATTCTACCAGTTACGGTAGGGGTAGTCAATGTTACCCTGCTTATTTATGTCAAGCGATTTACTGAGGCGCTAGATAATTTGGTATGCCAAAAGGCATCATTGTTGACATTTGTCCGCAAAGGATTTAAAATTTTCACATGCTACCTAACCTGAAACCTTGTTTGAAATAGTCCCTGAGGGTTATAATGGATGAGCTTAAGGAAAAGATAAAGGCGCTACGGAGAGTAAAGGGGTGGTCACAGGAAGACCTGGCGAGGAAGATAAATGTCAGCCTGTCCACGGTGCAGCGGTGGGAGAAGAAGGGGGGTACCCCTACCCGCCTGGCTCGCCGACAACTGAAGAAGGTCTTCCGGGAAGCGGGAATTGACGATTAGGACTGAGGGGACAAAATGACTAAATCTTCTCGCCCCAAAATCATTGCTGCCATGCCGGCATATAATGAGGAAAAATATATTGGCACCATGGTATTGAAAGCCCGGAAATACGTGGATGAAGTCATCGTGGTTGATGATGGCAGCACCGATAGCACCTCGGAAGTTGCCCGTCTTGCCGGGGCTACTGTAGTCAGGCATGATGAAAATCGGGGTAAGGGAGCTGCCATCCAGAGCATACTGGCCATGTCCCGGCAAAGGGATATTGACGTTTTGGTTCTACTTGATGCTGATGCCCAGCATAACCCCAGCGAGATACCCAAGTTAATCCAGCCGGTTCTGGATGGTTATGACTTGGTTATCGGTTCCCGGGAGCTGCAGCGGAACTTCATCCCCCTCTACCGGCGTGCCGGGCAGAAGATACTGCTCTATTCAACACGTCTCCTTGCCCGGAGGAGAATATCCGATTCGGAATCTGGGTTTCGGGCTTTGTCCCGCAAGGCAGTGGCTGAGATTAGGCTGAGCCAGAATGGATTTGCTGTCGAAGCCGAGATGATAGCTGCCGCCAGCGAGCAAGGGCTTAAAGTAACCGAGGTTCCTATCTCGGTTAGATATACCGAGGATGGCTCGACGTTAAATCCGATGGCCCATGGGGTGGAGGTTCTCTCCCGAATTACGGCGATGATTTCCGAGCGAAGACCCCTCTTCTTCTTCGGCGCAGGCGGAGGGATACTGCTTATCCTGGGTATTGTTGCTGGCATCAGGGTGGTGCAACTTTTCGCTGCCAGCGGGATTGTTCCAGTGGGCACGGCACTCCTCTCGGCACTCCTCATCATTGTTGGCATATTCTGCGCCTTTACCGGTATCATACTACACGTTTTGGCAAGAAGAAGGAATTAGCTCCACGGATGTGCCACAACCCAATTTCATGGGGTTCCTTATGCCTCTAGGGTGTCTTCCCTGCCCGAGGAGGGTAGCTACTTGGATGCTGGGGAATCAACAGGAAAATCAGGCTAGCTAGTTAATGGTCGGGGTGAGAGGATTTGAACCTCCGGCCTCAGCGTCCCAAACGCTGCGCGCTAACCAGCTGCGCTACACCCCGCAGTTGAAGTATAGCAGAGCACTAGATGAGGTGTAAACTGATAGTAGAGTGAGATGTTTAATCTCGGCAATCGAGGCAAACATCGTAATCTTCAAGAGATGTCCCGGATACCTTT
>CAZAYK010000064.1:0-5781 GCA_964489415.1 uncultured Dehalococcoidaceae bacterium
CCATGCATTCCCACCGGGTTCTTAATCCCTGACTGGCCGTCAACAGCATAGCTGCGCGGAATAACATGAAGCAGCCTTCGGTCACCGGAGGTCTTGACACTCTGGGCAGCAGCCAGGACCCGCTTCAAGTCATCGGGGCGAACCATCCGGTCGCTCCGGGTAATGGCCACCACCCCCCGATTGTTCATTGAGGTGACATGCCTACCGGTGACACCAACATAAGCTGATTCCACCCGATAGTTACTGGCTTGCTCCGCTTTTCTTACCGAATCACGAATTGACTCTCGGGCTTCATTGATGTTAACTACCAGACCCTTGTGCAACCCCTTCGACGGCGAAATGCCCACGCCGACAACCCGGGCACCACCGAACTCATCAGCATCCGCCACGATGGTACATATCTTGGTGGTACCAACATCAATAGAAGCAATAACCTTCCGCTTTTTCATCTGCCCTCCTTATTTAACCGGATTTGCTCCCTTGTTTTATGTCAATTTCTACATCTCCCGGCCCTCCTTTTGCCTGCTTCCCGGTGAGATTAGGCCATGGTAAAGACCAGCTTCAGCTTTCTGAGTAATGCTGGCCGTCTCCAGCCGGTGGCATCCGCCCCGACCAAGAAATCAACATCCTCGGTGGTGCCACAACAACCACCAGGGGCGACAATACGCTCGGCGGCTCTCAGCCGAGCACTGCGACTACGCGGGTTACGCTGCACCTCCTGCGGAGAAGGCGTAATCACCCGCTTATTAATCAGCCTCAGCGTAGCTTCATGCCCACAAACACAGGTTGGAGTACCGGGCGGGCAAATGCAGCCTTTTGATTCCCGCTGCAGAAACTGCTTCACAATGCGGTCTTCCAGAGAGTGATAACTGATCACCACCAGCCTCCCCTGATAGCCAAGCAGCTCCACCGCCTGCCGCAGCGCCGCCTCCAGGTTCTCCAGCTCCTGGTTTACCGCAATTCGCAGCGCCTGAAAGGTCTTGGTGGCCGGGTGAATCCGCTGCCTCCGCCCGCCGATAGCCTGCTCAATCAAACGGGCCAATTGTACGGTAGTTCGTATGGGACGCTCCCGGACAATGCGCCGGGCTATCTGCCGGCTAAACCCCTCCTCACCATACTCCCGGATAAGGTGATCCAGCTCAGCCTCAGAGTAGGTGTTGACAATATCAGCGGCGGTAATCTCCTGACGGGGATTAAACCGCATATCTAACGGGGCATCCTGCCGAAAGCTAAAGCCCCGGCTTTTACCATTGAGGTGGAAGGAGGCAAGCCCCAGATCAAACAAGATGCCATGCACGGGGAAGAAGTCATATTTGACACAGGTCGCCTGCAAATTTACGAAATTTTCATTAACCAGAAGAAGGCAATCCCGGTATTTCTCCAGATTTGTCCGGGCAATCTTGATCGCCTCAGGGTCAGCATCAATGCCCAGCAATTGCCCCCCCGGCGAACTATGCTCCAGAATGGCGGCGGCATGTCCACCACTGCCCACGGTGCAGTCAATATAACGCCCTCCCGGCTGGACATCCAGCGCCCTGATTACCTCTTCGAGCAGAACCGGGGTATGCTGGGAAGTCGGCATGGTTAAACTCCTCAGCGCTTTTCCAAGCTTTCAATGATCTGCCAGGCTTGCTCCTGGCTAACCGCCTTCTCTTCCTCCCAGAGGTCCTTACTCCATATCTCCAGGTAGATATTCACCCCAGCAATGACGACATCATCCTCAATAGCGGCATAATCCCTCAGGGGCACCGGCAGGGCAACCCTGCCCTGCCCGTCAATACGGGTGCTAAACGCAGTGGCAAAGATAGCCCGGTTCAATCTCCGCAACTTGCTGTTGGGAGTTGCCGAACTACCCGTAAGCTCGGCAGCCAGCCGCTTCCATTCCGCCAGAGTGTAGCCAATGATGCATCTCTCTTGCCCCGGGGTTAAAACGATGCCATCCTTAAACGAATTCCTGAATCGAGGCGGTATGGTTACCCGGCCCTTTTCATCGAGTTTATATTCAAACTCGCCATGGAACATCTTACCACTTTTCTCCACTATCCACCATAATTTACCACTTTGCGCCATTCTACAATAACTGACCCCCCACTTGTCAAGACCCCTGCCCCCAAATTTCCCAATTTTTTGCAAAATTTATGCCAATTGGCTAGCGCTCCGGCAAAAACAAGCCAAAACCTCCCCTTCCCCCGCCGCCTTTCCCGGCGAATCCAATCTGTGGTAAAATATTAGTTGCCTTTGTTACCACAGCATTATGTTCAATGTGGGTATAATCACCATTAGTGATAAGGGAGCCCGGGGACAGCGGCCGGATAAGAGCAGCGAGGTAATCAGGGACATCCTTGCCTCGGTAGATAGCCGCATCCTCAAATATGATATTATCCCCGATGATAGGGAAGTCATCGCCAGCAGGCTTTCTGAGTGGGCCGATGATGCCCACTTGGATGTTATCCTGACTACGGGAGGCACCGGGCTCGGTGCCCGGGATGTCACCCCGGAGGCAACCCTCTCCGTGGTGGATAAGGTTGTCCCCGGTTTGGCCGAGGCGATGCGGGGGAAAACCTTCGCCATTACCCCAATGGCAATACTCAGTCGGGCTACTGCCGGCATCAGGGGGAAGTGTCTGATTATCAACCTGCCCGGCAGTCCCCAAGCCGTTCGGGAATGCCTCGAGGTTATCCTGCCGACACTTAGCCATGCCGTGGCCATCATTAAAGGGGAGGTTACTGAGCACCCGCCTCAGTAAGTTACGAGGAAAATGCGCATTGATGTTTTTACACTGTTTCCCGAGATGTTTACGGCTTCATTTAGCTCGGGTATCCTCCAGCGGGCAATTGACCGTAAGCTGGTCCAGATTAATCTGCATAATATTCGGGACTATGCTCATGACAAGCATAAGACGGTTGACGACTATCCCTATGGTGGTGGTTCCGGCATGGTGCTCAAACCCGAGCCCGTTTTTGAAGCTGTAGAATCAGTAAAGGCAGAAATCCACCCAAAAGAAACGGTTGGTGAACTACCCATCATCCTGCTTACTCCTCAGGGCCGTCAGTTCACCCAGCAGATTGCCCGGGAGCTGGCCGCACATAGCCACCTTATGTTTATCTGCGGCCGCTATGAAGGAGTTGACGAGCGAATACGAGAGCATCTGGCTACTGACGAGATCAGCATTGGCGATTATGTACTTACCGGTGGCGAGTTGCCGGCCATGGTCATCATTGATGCTGTGGTCAGGCTACTACCCGGGGTTCTCGGCGCCGAGGATGCCACCCGTGATGACTCCCACACCCGGGGGCTACTGGAATACCCCCAGTATACCCGGCCGGCGGTCTACCGCAATTGGTCAGTACCTGAGGTGTTACTCTCTGGAGACCACGGCCGAATCGCCCGGTGGCGCCGTGAGCAGGTTATCCGGCGCACCCTAGAGCGCCGCCCGGAACTGCTGGAACAGGCTGAGCTGGATGCTGAAGAGAAGCAAATACTAGCTAGTCTGACCGCAGCACCACTTTCTCGCCACCAGAAAACCAAATCTAATCTAACACAGGAGCCCGGAGAATGAGTATTGAACCTTTAGTCAAAGTCAAACCAAATCCCAATATCCCTGACCTTGCCCCCGGGGACACGGTCAGGGTCAGTGCCCGGATAGTCGAGGGGGGCAAGGAGCGCATCCAGGTATTCCAGGGGGTAGTCATCCGGCTGCGGCGCGGCGGTGCTGGCGCCAGCTTCACCGTGAGGCATATATCCCATGGGGTCGGCGTGGAGCGTACCTTTCCCCTATATTCCCCCCGCATAGAGAAGGTAGAAATTGTCCGCCACGGCAAGGTACGCCGGGCCAAGCTTTACTACCTACGCGGGCGCAGCGGTAAATCAGCCCGCCTTAAGGAGAGCCGAGTCCGGAGAAAGAGGAAACGGGTTGAAGAACCCGTCCCCGAAGAACAACCTGAGGAACCGGCTGCGGAACTGGAAGCCGAACCAGTGGAAGAAACACAGCCAGCAGAGCCAGCCGAGGAGCCAGCGGCGGAACTGGAAGCCGAACCAGCCCCAGAGCAGGAAACAGCTGGAGCTGAAGAAGAGCCAGCTCCGGTACCAGAGGAAGCGGCCGAGGAACCTGTCCGGGAAGAGAAACCAACTGACGTGCCCGAACAACAGAAACAAGCAGACTAGCCGATAGCCGCTTAACCCAAGCTAGCCAGAAGCCCCCTGGGTTGCTGGGCAAAAGTCGAGCCGTCCGCCGGAGTTGACCATGAAATATGCTGAGGTTAGTGTCAATTCGCCGGTAGCCCAGCGCCGGACATTCAGCTATGCCATACCCCCCGGTTTAACCGTTAATGTTGGTGATGCCGTACTGGTTCCCTTTGGAGAGAAGACACTTCAGGGAATCGTTTTCGAGGTGAGCCCCCACCCTGCCGTGGCGGAGACCAGAGAGATAATCAGGGTCACCAGCTCCGTCCTCTCCCCCACCCAGATATCCCTCGCCCGCTGGATAAGCGATCACTACCTCTCCCCGCTATTTGACGCCGTGGCACTAATGCTACCCCCGGGATTTGAGCGCAAGACCCTCACCTTCGTCTCGGCACACCCCGACCCCAACCCCCAGACCCTAGCCTCGCTCTCGCCACAACAAAGACAGGTCTTCTCCCTTGTCCAGAAGCAAGGTAGAACCAGCCTGAAGACACTGGAAAAGAGGCTGGGCAAGAAAAAGGCAGCTGCCATCATATCCCCGTTGGTAAGGCGAGGCTTACTATTCCGGAGCTATGAGCTGGAACCGGCCCGAATAAAGACCAGGCAGGTACCGTATATACATATAATAAGGAAGGCAAGCCAGGCCCGCCACGAAGCAGAGAGGCTCCGGGAGAAACGGGCGGTCAAACAGGCGGCACTGCTCGATTTCCTTGCCGAACAGGCAAAACCGGTACCCTGGGCGGAAGCAAGAAACAAGACCGGCTGTGATAAAGCTACCGCTGATGCCCTGGTTCGCCACGGCTGGGCTGCCTTCCAGCAAGTTGAGGTAAAACAGGAGCCAGTTCCCTATTCCGAGATACCGCAATCCTGCCCACCACCCCTCACCCCCGCTCAAAAATCAGCCCTGGCCGCGATTAAGTCACGCCTGCTCCAGCCGAGGGGTGCTTCCCCAGCAGTTTTTTTGCTGCACGGTATCACCGCCAGTGGCAAGACCGAGATCTATCTGCAGGCACTAGCCGAGACAGTAAGGCAGGGCAAGCGGGGTATCGTCCTCGTCCCGGAGATTTCCCTTACCCCGCAAATCATCGAGCGATTTGCCGCCCGCTTCCCCCATAGGGTAGCCATCATCCACAGTAAGCTCTCCCTGAGGGAGCAATTTGATACGTGGCAACGCATCAAGAAGGGTGAGTTCGACGTGGTTATTGGCCCCCGGAGTGCCATCTTTGCCCCGCAACCAGAGCTCGGCCTGATTGTTATTGACGAGGAGCACGAGTGGACCTATAAGCAAAGTGACCAATCACCCCGCTACCACGCCCGTGATGTCGCCATCAAGCTGGCGGAACTGACCGGAGCGGTGGTTATCCTGGGCAGTGCCACCCCTGATGTCGAGACCTTCTACCATGCCCAGAGCGGAGACTACCAGTTGCTCCTGCTCCCGGAGCGGGTTGTCCCCAGCCAGGGGTCACCCCTACCCCGGGTTGAGGTGGTGGATATGAGGGAAGAACTCAAGGCCGGCAACCGGAGCATCTTCAGCCGCTCCCTAGACCAGGCAATTGCCCGCGCCCTAGCCAACGGGGAGCAGGTGATTCTATTTCTTAA
>CAZAYK010000064.1:5791-7243 GCA_964489415.1 uncultured Dehalococcoidaceae bacterium
CGGAGAGGAGCGGCTACCTTCGTGCAATGCCGCAGCTGCGGTTTCGTAATGCGCTGCCGGCGCTGTGAGGTTGCCCTCAACTACCACGCCGCCGAAAATGTCCTGACCTGCCATCAGTGTAATTATCACACCCCGGTGCCCCAAAGCTGCCCCCGCTGCTCCCGCCGCCAGATAAAATTCCTCGGCATCGGCACCCAGAAGCTGGAAAAGGAAGCCAGCTACGCCTTCCCCCAGGCAAAACGGCTGCGCTGGGACAGTGATATCACCCGAGGCAAGGATTCCCACGAGAAAATACTGAACCGCTTCCGCAATCACGAGGCAGATCTACTCATCGGCACCCAAATGGTAGCCAAGGGGCTGGATATACCCTCGGTGAGCCTGGTGGGAGTGGTCAGCGCCGATACCAGCCTGAATCTGCCCGATTTCCGTGCCGGGGAGCGAACCTTCCAGCTCCTCAGCCAGGTAGCCGGCCGGGCAGGGCGCGGTACCTCAGGCGGACAGGTTATCATCCAGACCTATACCCCCGAACACTACGCCATACAGGCTGCCGCCAAGCATGACTACATCACCTTCTACCAAACCGAAATCAACTACCGGCGCCAGTTACAGAATCCCCCCTTCAAACAGCTGGCATTACTGGTATACCACCACACCAACGACGCCGCCTGCCAGAAAGAGGCCGAACGGGTCAAACGGCTGCTGATCACGGAAAGCGATGCCCGAGGCATTGCCGACCTTACCCTCATCGGTCCCGCCCCCGCCTTCATCCACCGGCGACGGGGAAGATACCGCTGGCAGCTGATAATCCGGGGAAGCCACCTCTCCACCTTCCTATCATCCATCCCCCTTCCCCAGGGCTGGATTATTGACATTGACCCGGTAAGCCTGGTTTAGTAAACTAAAATATGATTTATCCCAACCATGATGGAGAGGACCGATGACCGTTCTTCCCATCCGCACCTTCCCTGACCCTGTCCTGAGGCAGAAGGCAAAGAAAATCAGGACTATTGACGGCTCAATAAAGAAGCTAATCGCCGACATGGTGGAGACACTGCACGCTGAACCGGGGCGGGCAGGATTGGCCGCCCCCCAGATAGGTGTCCCGCTACGAGTAATCGTGATCAACTTGCCCGAAGAGGAAAGGGATATCGTCCTCATCAACCCGGAAATAGTAAAGAAATCCGGGGAACGCCTGGTTACTGAGGGCTGTCTGAGTGTGCCCGGCTACTATGGGGAAATCAAACGGGCGCAGCAAGTCACCGCTAAAGGCCGCGATGAGAACGGGAGGGAAGTACGCATTAAGGCCCAGGGGCTGCTGGCTCAGGCCCTGGAACACGAGATAGACCACCTCAACGGACGGCTTTATCTAGACCATGTGGAAAGTCCGGAAAAACTACGCCGGGTCGAGGCCGAGGAAACCGGGCTTTAAGGTGGGGGTGCCGCTTAACCCCA
>CAZAYK010000065.1:0-7192 GCA_964489415.1 uncultured Dehalococcoidaceae bacterium
CAGGATAGAGTGAGATTTATCTTGCTGAGGTCTATCGGTGATGCTGTTATCACCGATGAGGTGGATCTTTCCCTGGTGGAGAAGGTGCTGGCTAGTGATGGCTAGACCCAAGATTTGTGCTGTTATCGTGAATAATGACTGGAAGGCGATAGAACAGGTCGCGCCGCTGGTTGATCTATTTGAGGTGCGTATTGACCTTATCGGTGCTGGCTGGGTGGAGCTGGCGGGGAGGCTGGGCAAGCCGTGGATAGCCTGCAATCGGCGGGCTGAGGAGGGGGGTAGCTGGCGGGGAAGCGAAGACGAGAGGGTAGAGGAGCTGCTCCGGGCGATCACCCTTGGTGCCGACATAATTGATATCGAGCTGGCAACCAGAAAACTGGGGAGAACGATAAAGCTGATCAAAACGAGGGCAAAATGCCTTCTGTCCTATCATAACCTAACCGAAACACCGCCGGTGGATAAGATGAAGGAAATAATACAGCGGCAGATAGCGGCTGGTGCCGACATCTGCAAGCTGGTTACCACTGCCCAAGGGTTTGCCGATAATCTGGCGGTTTTGCAGCTGATTCGGGAGTTCCCCCAGGTAAGCGTAGTTGCCTTTGCCATGGGGCCCCTGGGGATGAGCAGCCGAATTCTCAGCCCACTGCTGGGTGGGTATTTTACCTATGCCTCAATTGCCGAGGGTGGGGAGTCTGCCCCGGGGCAGATAACCGTGCCGGATTTACACCGGATTTACGGGATGTTGAGTGATGTTGGGTAGTAACGTCATATCCGGGAAGACCAGGGTCTGCGGACTAATCGGTGACCCTGTAGGGCATACTGTATCGCCGGCAATGCACAATGCTGCCTTCAGGGAGCTGGGCTTAAGTTATATCTATCTCCCCTTTCGGGTAAGAAAGGAGGAGCTGGATCAGGCCATCCAGGGTATGAAGGCCCTGAATATACGGGGTTGGAACGTTACCACACCCCATAAAGTGGCGGTAATGCCGTTGCTGGATGAAATTGACCCGGTGGCGAAAAGGATAGGTGCGGTGAACACTATTGTCAATGATGATGGATTGTTACGGGGTTATAATACTGATGCCGGTGGCTTTCTCCAGGCACTGCTGGACAGGGGAATTGACCCCGAGGGTAAGAATGTGGTCATCCTTGGCGCTGGCGGTGCCTCACGGGCAATTTCTTTTATTCTCGCTGAGCGGGGCGCCCATCTGGCTATCCTCAACCGCCAGCCAACCCTTGACCGCGCCCTGGAGCTGGCACAGCGGATTTCTGCCGAGTTTGGCCAGGAGGTCACCGCCTTGGGGCTTAATGCGGAAAATCTGGCCAGTTGTTTAGCCCGGGCTGACCTTGTGGTCAATGCCACCAGTGTCGGTATGTGCCCTGATGATGACCAGACCCCGGTTCCTGCCGAGCTCCTCCGGCCCGGTCTGGTGGTTTATGATATCGTTTATAACCCGGTGCGAACGAGGCTGCTGCGGGAGGCGGAAGCAGCCGGTGCTCAGGTTATTGGTGGGGTGGAGATGCTGGTCGGGCAGGGGGCACTGGCCTTTACCAAGTGGACGGGTAAGGAGGCCCCCCGGGAGCTGATGAAAAGGGAGGCACTTAAGGCTTTAGGAAATGAAGACTAGTATTGCCCTGATCGGTTTTATGGGGGTGGGCAAGACTGCCGTGGGAAAGGCGGTGGCCGAAAGGCTGAACAAGGAATTTATTGAGCTTGATGCCCTGATTGAGCAGAAGGCGGGCAAGACCATCCCCGAGATATTCCGGCAGGACGGCGAGATACGCTTTCGCGAGCTGGAAATTGAGGCGGTCAAGGAGGTTGCCGGGAGGGAAAATGTGGTTATTGCCTGTGGTGGTGGGGTGGTTCTCAATAGAATAAATATTGAGCGGTTGAGGAAAGGGTGCCTCATAGTTTACCTCACCGCCTCGCCGGGGGTGATTTTGCAGCGGATATCAGGTGATAATAGCGAACGGCCCCTCGTTAACTCCGGCGATAAGGCATCGCGTATCCGTGAGCTGCTGCGGTTTCGCCAGCCCTTCTACCAGAGGGCGGCGGACATCACCATAAACACATCGCGGCTGAGGGTCAGTTCGGTGGTGGATAAGATAATTGATCGGGTGAAGCAGGATGCGGGTTTCCGTTAATCGGAGTGAAATAGCGGGGAAGGTAGCTGCCCCGCCGTCAAAGAGTTACACCATCCGCGGGCTGATGGGTGCTGCCCTGGCGGATGGTGAAAGTGTCATCCTGCATCCATTGACTTGCGACGATACCCAAGCGGCGCACAATGTGTTGACTCAGGTGGGGGTTGGTGTGCGGCGGGAGGGGGATTTATGGCGGGTCAGTGGGGGCAATTTCCACGAGCCAGCCACTGACCTCTTCTGCGGTGACTCGGCGGCGACGCTGCGGTTTATGACGGCAATCTGCGCCCTGGTTCCCGGCAGGTGCCGGCTGACCGCCGGGGCGTCTCTATCGCGAAGGCCTGTCCGCCCCCTGGTTGAGGCATTACGGCAATTGGGGGTGAATTGTACCAGCCGGGGTGGGGTAGCCCCGGTGATGGTTGAGGGGGGCAGGCTGAGGGGGGGCACCGCCCAGTTACCCGGCGATGTCAGTTCCCAGTTTGTCTCGGCGCTGCTTTTCATCGCTCCCTTTGCCGAGGAGGGGGTGAGCATCCGGCTGACCACTCCTCTGCAGTCAGCATCTTATGTGCTGATGACCATCAAATGCCTGGGTGAATTTGGGATACAGGTCACCCAGTCTGGTGACCGATTTGACGTGAGCCGGCAGGGATATCAGCCCACCAAATATGCGGTAGAGGGTGACTGGTCTTCAGCGTCATACCTTCTGGCGCTGGGGGCGACCTCGGGTGAGATAACGGTGGAAAACCTAAACCCGGATAGTTTGCAAGGCGATAGGATGATGCTAAACTTGTTGAGGGGGATGGGGGCTTCGGTTGAGGTAAATAATGGTGCCGTGACGGTGAGGCGAGCCAAGTTGCAGGCGATAACTGCCGACCTATCAGCGTGCATTGACCTGCTGCCCACCCTGGCGGCTCTGGCCGCCGTTGCCGATGGCGTGAGTGAATTTGTCGGCATTGAGCGGGCACGGATAAAGGAATCAGACCGGGTGGCGGCCGTCACCGAAGGTCTAAGGAGAATGGGCATAAGGGTTGCCGAGGAGAGGGATAGACTGGTCATTACCGGCGGGATGCCGCGGGGTGCGGTTATTGACAGCCATGGTGACCACCGGATTGCCATGGCGTTCAGCGTGCTCGGTTCCGTAGCTGGTGACACCATAATTGATGGTGCTGAGTGTGTCACCAAGACCTTCCCCGGCTTCTGGGATGTGATGAAAACTATCGGTGGGGGGGTGAAGATAGATGGGTAATAGCCTGGGTAAACTGTTTACCATAACCAGCTTTGGTGAGAGCCATGGCCGGTGCGTGGGGGTTATCGTTGATGGGTGCCCCGCCGGGCTGCCCCTCTGTGAAGCGGACATTGAGAGTGAGACAAGCAAGCGCTGGCCGGGGAGGGAGGCGGGTGCCACGGAGAGGGCCGAGCCGGATAGGGTTGAGATTCTTTCCGGTGTTTATCAGGGACACACTACCGGTGCCCCCATCTGCCTGCTAGCCGGGAATGTTGATGTTGATTCTGGTGCCTATAGGAAGAACATATTTTTACCCCGTCCCGGCCATGCCGACTATACCGCCTGGGTCAAATATGGGGGTTTTAATGACCTCCGGGGTGGAGGCCGGTTCTCGGGGAGGATTACCGCTGCTTATGTCATGGCGGGGGCCATTGCCAAAAAGCTGCTCAGCCTAAATGGTGTTGAGGTTATTGCCCACACTGTTGAGATAGGCGGCATCAAGGCCCGGCGGAGAGAGATTGCTGAGATAAGGAAGAATGTGGCTAATAACCCGCTCCGCTGTGCTGACCAGGAAGCTGCCGAGGAAATGATGGCGCTGATTGCCCGGATCAGGGAGGAAAAGGATAGTCTCGGCGGTGTTATCGAGGGTATCGCCCTCAATGTCCCCGCCGGTCTGGGAGAGCCAGTGTTTGACAACCTTGACGGTGAGATGGCCAAGGCGCTGTTTGCCATTCCTGCGGTTAAGGGGGTTGAATTCGGTGCCGGTTTTGCCGTGGCTGAAAAGAGAGGGTCAGAGAATAATGACCCGTTCACCATTAGGGATGGTAAGGTGGTTACCGCAACCAATAATGCCGGTGGCATACTCGGCGGCATAAGCAATGGTATGCCCCTGGTGGTCCGGGTTGCCATCAAGCCGGCTGCTTCTATCGCCAGAGAGCAGCCGACCGTGGATATGAAGAGGATGGAGACGGCGAGGATAACGGTCACCGGCCGGCATGATGCTTGCATTGTGCCCCGGGCGGTGGTGGTGGTGGAAGCGATGATGGCGGTAACCCTTTGCGACCTTGCCCTGAGGGCGGGACTAATGCCGAGGGTGCTTAAATGAATTTAGACGATTTGAGAAAGAAGATAGATGAGATTGATGCCCAGATAATCGAGCTTATTGGCCAGAGGATGGGCTTGGCCGAGGAAATCGGCAGGGGTAAGCGGGTGGAGAATAGGCTCATCGAGGACACTGCCCGGGAGCTAAGGGTGCTGGAGAATGTCAGGGCTATCGCCCGGGAGAGAAACCTCAGCCAGCATGATATTGAGAACATCTACCAGGAGATAATCGCTGCCTGCAAGCGGGTTCAGGGGGTCGTTACCGTTGCCTTTCAGGGTGAGATTGGTGCCTATAGCGAGGAAGCTGCCTCTCGTTTCTTTGGTTCTGCCATCAAGACCCGGCCCTGCGAGAGCTTTGCCGACGTATTCCATCTGGTGGAAAGGGGTGAGGTGAACTTCGGGGTTGTCCCTATTGAAAACTCTTTGGAGGGGAGCATCAGCCAGGTATATGACCTGCTGCTGGAGTCATCCCTTAGGGTATGCGGTGAGATCGAGCTTCGCATCAGCCACTGCCTGATTGCCCTGCCTGAGTCAGGGCTGGATACCATAAAGAGGGTCTATTCTCATCCCCAGGCCTTGGCCCAATGCCGCCGCTTTCTGAGACGGCTAAACTATGAAATAATCCCCACCGATGATACGGCGGGAAGTGTTCGGATGATAAAGGAGAAGGGGGTAGCCAAGAATGCCGCTATTGCCAGCGCCCGGGCAGCGGAAATCTACGGGATGAAGGTAATGGCCTCAGAGATAGAAGACAACCCGCACAATTTTACCCGGTTCTTTATTCTCTCCAGGGAGGATTCCCCGCCCTCGGGGGATGACAAAACCTCCATTGTTTTTTCCATGAAGGACAGGCCTGGAGTTCTCTATGAAGCACTCCGGGAATTCGCCTCCCGAAATATCAATCTGACCAAGCTGGAGTCAAGGCCGACGCGCCACAAGCCGTGGGAATACAATTTCTATCTGGACTTTGCCGGGCATCGCCAGGACAAGGCGGCCAGTGAGGCTCTGCAGGGTCTGGAGAGGGAGGCCATCTTCCTCAAGGTCTTGGGCTCCTATCCTAAAGCGAGGTAAGTTGGCAGGGTGATGTGATGAAGGTAGCCATAATTGGTGGCTCAGGGAGAATGGGGCGGTGGTTTGCCACCCAGTTGCTAAATGACGGTAAGGAGGTGGTAATCACCGGCCGGAACCCGGAGAGGCTGCTTGAGGCCCAGCGGCAACTGGGGGTTGCCGTCGCCTCCAATGTGGACGCAGTTAAGGGGGCTGATGTCGTCTTGCTTTCCGTGCCCATAGAGAGCTTTGAGGACGTGGTCCGGGAAATAGGGCCGTACATCCAGCCCCGACAGGTGGTTATTGATATCACTTCCATTAAGGTGCTCCCGGTGGACATAATGCACCGGTACATAACCAAGGGCACGGTATTGGGTGCCCACTGCTTGTTTGGCCCTGGTGCCCGCAGTCTGGTCAATCAGAATTTTATCCTGACGCCAACCAGCGAGGCGGAGACGGCACTGGCAAAAAAGGTCAGCGGCTATTTGGAAAGTAAAGGGGCTAAAGTCAGCCTGATGACGCCCGAGCAGCATGATGAGATGATGACCGTCATTCTGGGCCTGGCCCATTACATCGCCATCGTTTCCGCAGATACGTTGAGCAGCTGCCGTGGGCTGAGGCAGATGGCTGCTGTAGGCGGTATTACTTACAAGGTGCTGTTAACCCTGGTGGAAAGTGTTATTTCCGAGGACCCCGGGCTTTATGCCTCGCTGCAGATGAATCTACCCGGTCTGGCCGAGATGGAGAGGCTATTTCAGGACAAAGCACGAGTGTGGGCTGATTTGGTCGAGAGTAAAAACCGGCAGGAATTTATCCGGCGGATGGAGGGGCTATGCCGTCAGCTTGAGCGGGCTGCCCCTGATTTTGGCAAGGCTTATGAGAATATGTACAAGCTCGTGGAATGGCTGTGAGAGTTACTTTACCTCGTAAGCGCCGAAGATAAAGTTGAGGTCTTCCTCAAGGGCAGATACCTTTTCCTGGGGGAAGAGCGTTTCATCGATGTCCAGCATCATCTTGGTTTCCCCCCGGGCCGAGCCGACAATGTGGGCTCTGAGGCATTCCTTTTCTGAGGAATCGCTCTTGATGGTGAAGGTCAGGGTACCCCGGGCGATGAATGATGCCGACTGGTCAGGTTGGGTATAGGTTTCCATCTTGGCGTCGCCCAGACTCACGCCCTGCTTGAGGACAAAGTCCCTTATCTCGGCATAGAGCAGTTCCGGATTTACCTCGCGGTAGGTCTTCCTGATCTGCATGTTGGCTTTACCTTCTCCTCTAACCTATGATAGGGCATTACGGATTTTTGTCAAGGGGATGGCTCCGGTAAGCAAAGGGGGCGTTACACATCCTTGCTCAGGTTAGCCAGGAACTCGTCATTGGTTTTTGTTTTCGCCAGGCGATCGAGGACTCGCTCGGTAGCCTCAACGAGGTTGATGGAATCGGAGGCAATCATGGCTACCATCCGCCGCAGCAGCCATACCTGCTTTAGCGTATTTTCGCCGAGCAGCATCTCTTCACGCCGGGTGGAACTGCGCTGAATGTCTATTGCCGGGAAGATGCGGCGCTCGGATAGGCGGCGGTCCAGGTGGAGCTCCATGTTGCCGGTACCCTTGAACTCCTCGTAGATGAGGTCGTCCATGCGGATGCCGGTATCAATAAGGCAGGTGGCGATGATGGTGAGGC
>CAZAYK010000066.1:0-7190 GCA_964489415.1 uncultured Dehalococcoidaceae bacterium
GAAGAACCAGCTAACCGGGCAAATTAATTAAAAAAACGAAACACTCTCGTAACAAAAGCAAAATAAAAATCATTGAGGAGGTTTCCCGTGGCCTACGATGCAACCAAGATGAAGGACTGGCAGATTGCCGAAGCCGCTGAAGAAAACATGCCTACCCCTGAGGAGTGGCGGGAGAGGCTGGGCCTAGACAAAGACGAAATACTTCCCTACGGGAGAATCGCCAAGCTTGACTTCCTCAAGATTATCAACCGCCTCAAGGACAGGCCAGACGGCAAGTACATTGAGGTAACCGCCATTACCCCCACCCCCCTGGGCGAGGGGAAGACAACCACCACCATGGGCATCCTCGAGGGTCTGGGGAAGCGGGGGAAAAACGTGGGGGGCTGTATTCGCCAGCCCTCCGGTGGACCCACCATGAACATCAAGGGCACTGCCGCCGGTGGTGGTAATGCCCTGCTTATCCCCATGACCGAGTTCTCCATGGGGCTTACTGGTGACATCAATGATATTACCAATGCCCATAATCTGGCGATGGTGGCCCTGACTGCCCGGATGCAACACGAGCGCAACTACGATGACGAGCAGCTGGCCCGGCTGACCCGGATGCGCCGCCTCAATATTGACCCCACCCGGGTGGAGATGGGCTGGGTGATAGACTTCTGCGCCCAGAGCTTGCGCAATATTGTCATCGGTCTGGGTGGACGCATGGATGGCTTCACCATGCAGTCCAAGTTTGCCATCGCCGTCAGCTCCGAGCTGATGGCCATCCTTTCCATTGTTAATGATTTAGCTGACCTGCGGAAGCGACTGGACGAGATTACCGTAGCCTTTGACAGGAAGGGTAACCCGGTTACCACCAAGGACCTGGAAGTGGGCGGTGCCATGACTGCCTGGATGCGCAACACCATCAACCCCACCCTGTGCTGCACCGTGGAATACCAGCCCTGCATGGTGCATGCCGGACCCTTTGCCAATATTGCCGTGGGGCAGTCATCAATCATCGGTGACCGCCTTGGCCTGAAGCTGTTTGACTACCATGTCACCGAAAGTGGCTTCGGCGCTGACATCGGCTTTGAGAAGTTCTGGAACGTAAAATGCCGCTACAGTGGCCTCAAGCCCCACGTTTCCGTGCTCACCACCACCATCCGCGCCCTGAAGATGCATGGTGGCGGACCCAAGGTGGTCGCCGGTCTGCCCCTGCCTGAGGAATACAGTAAAGAGAATCTGGAGCTCGTGGAGAAGGGCATCCCCAACATGGTGCACCACATCAACGTCATCAGGACATCAGGCATCAACCCGGTGGTATGCATCAACTCCTTCCCCACCGACACCAAGGAAGAAGTAGCCCTGGTGAGAAGGGCCGCGGAGGAGGCGGGGGCACGCTGTGCTGTCTCCTCCCACTGGGCCCGGGGTGGTGATGGTGCCCTGGAGCTGGCCGACGCCATTCTGGACGCCTGCAATGAGAAAAATGAGTTCCACTTCCTCTATCCCCTGGAAATGAAGCTGCGTGACCGTGTTGAGAAAATCGCCAAGACGGTCTATGGTGCTGACGGCGTCTCATGGTTACCGGAAGCTGAAGCCAAGGCCAAGGCACTTGAGGCTGATTCAAAATATGATGACTACGCCACGATGATGGTCAAGACCCATCTCTCCCTCAGCCATGACCCGGCACTGAAGGGTGTCCCCAAGGGGTGGATACTCCCCATCCGTGATGTGCTCATCTACTCCGGGGCCAAGTTCCTCTGTCCCTGCGCGGGGACCATCTCCCTGATGCCGGGGACCTCATCTGACCCCGCTTTCCGCAGGGTAGATGTTGATGTTAACACCGGTAAAGTGCGGGGGCTCTTCTAAGATGGATGATAGCCTAGTTATGAGAGTTAAATGAGTGAAGCTTCACTAAAAAACAAGGTCAGGGTTCACTTCAACCCCGACAATGTTGATATTGTCGTGGACAAGGGGGAGAACCTGCTGCAGGCAGCCATTGCCGCCGGGGTGCATATTCATGCCTCTTGCGGGGGCAATGGTGTCTGTGGTACCTGCAAGGTAGTCATTGAAAAGGGCGAGGTAGACACTACCCGGACTGACCGGCTTACCCCGGAGGAATATCAACAAGGTGTCCGCCAGGCCTGCCAGAGCCGGGTGCTCTCTGATGTGACCGTTTACGTCCCGGTAGAGTCAAGGCTGGAAAAGGCCATCCTGTCCCAAGAAAGCAGAATAGCCTCGGAGGCTCTGGCTACCGGCTGGAGATTCAAACCACCGCTAACCAAGCTATACGTGGAGCTACCCCCACCAACCCTAAAAGACAATGCCGCTGACCTTACCCGGCTGCTGAGAGGCTTAAAGCAGCGTTACGCCCTCAGTGACCTGTCAGCGGACTTCGGGGTAGTCAGGAAGCTGGCCAAGGTGTTACGAGATGGCAATTGGAAGGCTACCGTAACCACGCTGGTCACCGCCGCCAAACCACGAACCAAGGCCTGGCGCCGGCCGAGGATAATCAACGTCGAGCCGGGAGACACCAGGGAAAAGCACTACTCCCTCGCCTTTGATATCGGCACCACCACGGTCTGCGGGCAGCTGCTCGATTTGAACCGGGGTAAGGTTCTTGCCGAAGGCATTGCCTATAATGGACAGATAAGCTACGGGGAGGATGTCATCACCCGCATCAACTATTCCCAGAAACCCGGCGGACTGAAGCAATTGCAGAAGGCAGTGATCACCACCATCAATGAAATTATCGATGAGCTAACTGCCCAGAGCCAGGTTAAGGTAGAGTCCATCGAGCATATCATGCTGGCGGGTAATACCACCATGACCCAAATCCTCCTCGGACTAGACCCCAAATATATCCGGCTGGCTCCCTATACCCCGGTGGCCAACTTTTTCCCTCCGGTAGAGGCCCACTCCCTGGGCATCAAGGTAGGCAAACATGTGCAAATCTTCGCCTTTCCTGCCGTGGCCAGCTATGTCGGCGGGGACATTGTCGCTGGGGTTGTCGGGGTGGGGTTACACCAGAGGAAAGAGCTGACCTTCTTTATGGATATCGGCACCAACGGTGAGATAGTGATCGGGAATTCTGACTGGATGGTGACCGCCTCGTGCTCGGCAGGGCCCGCCTTTGAAGGGGGCGGTATCAAGCATGGTATCGTTGCCTCCAGTGGCGCTATTGAAGAGTTCAGTATTGACCCGGATAGCTTGGAGCCCAAGATTGGTACCATCGGCGCAAGCAAACCCAAAGGTATCTGCGGCTCAGGTCTGATCAACATTATCGCCGGACTGTTAGAAGCCGGGGTCATCAATCAGAAGGGGAAATTCAACCCCGACCTGCCCACCAAAAGGATCCGTCAGGGCAGTGATGGCTACGAGTATGTCCTCGCCTGGGCTCCGGAGACCCAGATTGGTAAGGACATTGTCATCACCGAGATAGATATTGACAATCTCATTCGGGCCAAGGGAGCCATGTATGCCGGCTGCCAGACATTAAGCAAAAGCGTGGGCATTAGCTGTGCTGACTTTGAACGGGTGATTATTGCTGGTGCCTTCGGCAGTCATCTTAATATTGAGCGGTCAATCACCATCGGCCTGCTTCCTGACCTGCCGGTAGACAGGTTCACCTTTGTCGGCAACGGCTCGCTTTTGGGCGCCCGGCTCACCTCATACTCCCGTGACCTCCTTGATGATGCCCGGCGGGTTGCCCTGATGATGACCAATGTGGAGCTGAGTGAAAACGCCGATTTTATGAATAATTATATTGCTTCCCTATTCCTACCCCATACCGATGCCAAGGAATTCCCCACGGTAAGCCAGCGGCTGGCACAAAGGCACAGCAAGACAGCAAGACAGGAGAGAGCCAGTTGAGTATCAACATCGCCGTAGCCGGAAAGGGGGGTAGCGGGAAAACCTCGGTGGCTAGCCTTATCATTCGCTACCTGAGGAACCACCGCCAGGGCCCAATCCTGGCCGTTGACGCTGACCCCAATGCCAACCTAGGGGAAGGACTGGGGCTAGAAGTAACAGAAACGGTAGGCCAGATACTCAATGATTTTCAGGGAGCCAAGCTGACCATACCCCCGGGAATGACTAAGGAGGCCTATCTGGAGTTCAAGCTAAACACCGCCATCGTGGAAAGCACGGGGCTAGACCTGATCACGATGGGGCGGGGTGAAGGCCCGGAGTGCTATTGTTACCCCAATCTAATCCTCAGGAAGCTGATTGACGAACTGTCGGGGAACTACGCCTACGTAGTGATGGACAACGAGGCCGGCATGGAGCACCTCAGCCGGAGAACCACCCAGAATGTTGACGAGCTGCTTCTCATCTCCGACCACTCTATAAAGGGAATAAGATCGATTGCCCGCATCAGGGAGCTAGTCAACGAGCTAAAACTGGTGGTGAAACGAGAATCGGTAATCATCAACTCCGTCCCCGATGGCATTGACCCGCGAGTCAGTAAAGAAATGGATAGATGGGGAATTGTCCCGGCAGCTACTATTCCCATAGATGAGGAACTACGCCGGTTTGACCTGGAACAAAAGCCACTCCTTGACCTGCCCGATACCTCAAAGGCAGTGATGGCCATTAGTGACCTCATGGACAGGCTGCTCAAGACCAACAATTGCATAAAGTAAAAGGGGTGAAGCAATGACAGCACAAATTATCAGCGGCACGGAAATTGCCAAACAGATTCGCGAGGAGCTAAAGCAGGAGATTGCCGAGCTTAAAGAAAAGCACAATGTGGTTCCCGGTCTTGCCACCGTGCTGGTGGGTGAAGACCCCGCCTCCAAGGTATATGTCGGGCAGAAGGAAAAGACCTCCCTTGCCCTGGGCATATACTCGGAGAGGCATGACCTGCCCGCGGAGACCACCCAGGAAGAACTCCTCACCCTTATTGACCAGCTGAATAAGAACCCCAAGATTCACGGGATCTTGGTTCAGCTGCCCCTGCCCAAGCACATCAATGAGACCGAAGTCCTCTATGCCATTGACCCGAAGAAGGATGTTGATGGCTTTCACCCGGTAAACGTGGGTAAATTGATGATCGGGGAGCCAGACTACCTGCCCTGCACCCCCCATGGCATCCAGCAGCTGCTCATCCGCTCCGGCATCGAGACCGAGGGGGCGGAGGTAGTCGTCGTGGGCAGAAGCAATATCGTGGGTAAGCCAATTGCCAATATCCTCCTCCAGAAGGCCAAGGGGGCCAATGCCACCGTTACCATCTGCCACACCAAGACCCGTGACATTTCCCTTCACACCAAGAGGGCTGATATAATAATTGTAGCCGCCGGTAGACCCAAAGCCATCACCGCTGACATGGTTAAGGAAGGCGTGGTGGTTATCGATGTCGGGGTTAACCGAATCGGGCAAACCCCTGACGGTAAAGCCATTCTGGTGGGAGATGTTGACTTTGAGGCTGTAAAGGAAAAGGCCAAAGCCATCACCCCGGTACCCGGTGGGGTGGGGCCGATGACGATAACCATGCTTATGCTCAATACGGTAAAGGCTGCTAAACTGGCCGCAGGCCTAGCCTAGAAGGAGGTAACAATGGAATACAAGGTCAAGAAAGTAAAAGCCCCCGGCCGGGAAGAAGTGGAGCTACTGGAAGCAACCTTTGAACCAGGCAAGCCCGAGGGTGAAGAAATCGGACGGTGGCGGCAGAAACTCCAGAGCCGCGAGGAAAAGCTCAAATACCTGCAAACCGGTGAGCGATACTGGTATGGGAAAGACTGGTTTGGTAGCGAAAAGAGGAAGACCCCAGCTTAGACAAGGAGGAGCCAATGGCATTAGAAATACCGAAAACAGCTTATACCGGTAAGATTAGGGAAATCACGCTGGGTGAAGGAGATAAAGCGGTAACCGTAGGCGGGGAAACTGCCTACCCCTTTTATCTCTTTGAGGGTGAGATGCCCAACCTGCCCAAAATCGCCATGGAGGTCTATGATTGCCCTCCTGAGGAATGGCCCGAAGCAGCGCTGGAACCCTTCGCCGGGGTAACTGATGACCCAGTTGCCTGGGCGCAGAAGTGCATCAATGACTACGGCGCCGAGATGATATGCCTGCAGCTACTGAGCACTGACCCTAATGGCCTGGACCGCGGTGCTGACGAAGCCGCTGAGGTTGTCAAGAAGGTGGCTGATGCCATAGATGTCCCGCTCATTGTCTGGGGCACCGCCAACCATGACAAGGACACCGAGGTCCTAAGAAAAGTGGCTGAGGTGTGCCAGGATAAGAGGCTGATTCTGGGACCGGTGGAGGAAGGGGACTATAAGCGGATCGGGGCAGCCGCCATTGGTTATAAGCACACGGTGGTGGCATCAACACCGATCGATATCAACCTAGCCAAGCAACTCAACATCCTGCTGGGCAACCTGGGCGTTCCTGATGAGCAGCTAATCATTGACCCTACTGTTAGCGGCATCGGCTACGGCATCGAGTACTGTTACTCAGTGATGGAGCGGATAAGGATGGCGGCACTGACCCAGCAGGATGACAAGCTCCAGTTCCCCATCATCTGCAATATCGCCAAGGAAGTGTGGAAAACCAAGGAAGCCAAAATCTCAGCCGAGGAAGACCCCAAGATGGGTGATGCCAAGAAGAGGGGTATCCTACTGGAAGCCTTGTCGGCAATGGTTTTGCTGCTGGCTGGGGCTGACATCCTAATCATGAGACATCCCGAAGCCATAAAACTGGTCCGGGAGATGATAACTGACCTGACAACTGACTGATGTGGAGGTGAAGATTAATGGCCGAGAAAGAAACCGGAAGTACCAAGAGTATTGACCAAGCTAGCATCGAGATGATAGAAAAGGCAGCCAGCGAGGGGGTCAGCACCGCTTTCGACAGGGCGGAGACGATGAAGCCCTGCCCCATCGGGGCCGAGGGTAGCTGCTGCAAGCACTGCGGCATGGGACCCTGCCGGGTGCCACCACCTAAAGGCAAGGAGGAAACCCCAGAGGAGAAACGGAAGAGGAGGGGAGTCTGCGGGGCTACTGCGGAGACCATTGCTGCCCGCAACTTTATTCGGATGGTGGCTGGCGGGGCAGCGGCTCACTCTGACCACGGCCGTGGAGTGGCTGAGCTCTTCCTGGCAGTGGCTAGAGGAGAAGCACCGGGCTACGAGATAAAAGACGAACAGAAACTCCTGCAGGTAGCCCTGGATTGGGGCATTGAGATTGGTGACCGGAGCAACAATGAGA
>CAZAYK010000067.1:0-7094 GCA_964489415.1 uncultured Dehalococcoidaceae bacterium
CCCAATCAAGCCTTGCCTTCCCGTACAAATCCCCATGAATTCACCGCCGAGTTATTTAACAGAGGGGATGGTTTTTATCAAATTTAAGGAGGTAAACATTGCGTATTGGTAGGCACAAACTAATCAGCCCAATCCTCCTGATGGCATTGGGCACCTCACTCTTGCTAATACTGCTTGCCGGCTGTGCTTCACCGGCGCCAGCACCGCCGCCAGCACCGGCGCCAGCGCCAGCGCCGGCACCACCACCTGCGCCACCACCTGCGCCCCCAGCACCCAAGAAGCCGGTTATCTTCGCTGACCTTAACTGGGACAGCGCCCAGGTGCATGCCCGCATCGCCGGCTTTATTATCGAGAACGGTTACGGCTATCCCGAGTCAGAGTATATCCCTGGCGGTACCATTCCCCTGTTTGAAGGGCTAGCCCGGGGTGATATTGACGTCAACATGGAATGCTGGGTGGAAAACCAGCAGGAAGCCTATGACAAACACATTGCCGCCGGTGACATAGTTGACCTGGGGGATAACTTCTGGGACAACTGGCAGGGATGGCTGGTACCAACCTATCTCATTGAGAACGGTGACCTGCCAGAAGGGGTATCTGTCTTTGATATGCCCAACTACTGGGAGCTGTTTAAGGACCCCGAGGATGAGACCAAGGGGCGCTTCTACTCATGTATCGCCGGCTGGGAGTGTGAAAAAATCAATGAAGAGAAATTTGAAGTCTACGGACTAAGTGACACCTATAATATCTTCCTCCCCGGTTCTGACGCTGCCCTGAACGCCTCCATGGTTGCTGCCTACGAGAAGAAGGAGCCGTGGTTCGGCTACTACTGGGCCCCAACCTGGATTCTGGGCAAGCTGGATATGACCCCGGTTGAGGAGCCACCCTTTGATGAGGAGGTATGGGAGACCAACCACGGCTGTGCCTATCCTGCCGTCCATGTAAATATCCTGGTAAGTGCTGATTTCCACGAAAGAGAACCAGAACTGGTGGAATTTCTCACCAAATATGCCACCACCACCGAGCAGAACAACAAGGCACTAGCCTATATGCAGGGAAATGACGCCTCCACTGAGGAAGCGGCCATTTATTTCCTCAAGGAATTTGAGGATACCTGGACGAAATGGGTACCGGCTGACATTGCCAGTAAGGTCAAGGCAGCCCTTCCCTAAATACTGAGTTAGGTAAGATGCCCTGCAGGCTTCACCCCGGGGTGAAGCCTGCAGGGCGGGTTAGATAACCGCTATCCAAGTAACAGGAGCCGAGACCAGTGAGGAATAACCCCGGCTTAAATAATGATGAGGCCTGTATCGAGGTCTGCGGACTGTGGAAGATCTTCGGCGACAATGCCGAGCAGGTCTTCAACTCGGAAATGCGGTCCGCACCCCGAGAGGAGATACATCAGCAGACGGGCTGTGTGCTGGCCCTCAGGGATGTCTCCTTTACCGTTAACCGCGGCGAACTCTTCGTCATCATGGGTTTATCCGGTAGCGGTAAATCAACACTCATCCGCTGTATCCTCCGCCTCATCGAACCTACCGCAGGTAAAATCCTCATTGATGGTGAAGACGTTTGCCAGTACAATGGGCACCAGCTCATGCACCTGCGCCGCCATATCACGGGCATGATTTTCCAGCACTTTGGCTTGTTCCCCCACCGCAATGTAATTGATAACGTGTCCTATGGTCTAAAGGTGAGGGGGGTCAGCAAAGAAGAGCGCTATGCCCGAGCCCGGGAAGCCATTGCCAAGGTAGGGCTGGAGGGATGGGAAAACTATCTGCCCAGTGCCCTCAGCGGCGGTATGCAACAGCGGGTCGGCATCGCCCGAGCCCTCGCCAATGACCCCGAAATCCTGCTCATGGATGAACCCTTCAGTGGGTTGGATCCGCTGATCCGCCGGCAGATGCAGGACGAACTGCTGGACATCCAAGGGGAGGTGCACAAAACGATTCTCTTCGTAACCCATGACCTTGATGAAGCCCTGAAGCTGGGCAACCGCATTGCCATTATGAAGGACGGTGAGATTATCCAGATCGGCACCCCGGAGGAGGTGATAACCGCCCCCAGCGATGCTTACGTTCGCGAGTTTGTGCAGGATGCCTCCCCGGTCAGGGTGATCACCGCCAGCACCATCATGGAGCAACCCCGCTTCCTCCTCTACGAATGGCAGGGGCCGAAAGCAGCGATGCACCTGCTAAGAACCAAAGGGCTTAATGAAGCCTTCCTGGTAAGCCGGACGGGCAAGCTGCTCGGGTTGATAACCCTGGAACGCCTAATAGAGCTGTTCCGCAGAAAGGGGAAATCCCTTAAGGAGGCACTGGAGCCCGACCTGCTTACCTGCACCGCCGATACCGTGATGGAGGATCTATTTCCCCTAGCAGCGTCAACCTTATATCCTATCGCCGTGGTTGACGAAAACGGAAAGTTCCTCGGAGAAATACACACCAGCACCATACTGGTCAGCATGATCCAGGAGCGGGAAATCGACTCCGAGGAAGCTAACAATGAGCAAAAACAGCGCGGTGAGATAGCCACCAAGGAGACCAAGCCCGATGCCTGAATTCCTCTTTGAATTCCCGGAGATTATCCGGCTTCCCCTCGCCGAGTGGATTGACGCCATCATCAGCTGGCTCCTGAGCAACTGGTCAGTCTTTTTTAACACCATCGGCGACAGTATCCTCTTTGTCCTCCTCTATATTGAGAAGTTCCTCCTCTGGCTACCCTGGTTGGCGGTGGTGATACTGGTCGGGCTTGTTGCCTGGAGGATTATGCGCCTATGGTGGGCAGGGTTAATTATGGCGGCATTTCTGGTTATGATTGGCTCCTTCGGTTACTGGGACCTAGCCATGATGACCCTGGCAATCATCATTACCGCAGTAATCATCTCCCTGGTTGTGGGCATCCCCACGGGCATCATCATGGCGCGGAGTAATTTTGTTGAATCTGCCCTTAGGCCAGTGCTCGACGCCATGCAGACCATGCCCAGCTTCGTCTATTTGATCCCGGCCCTGATGTTCTTTGGCCTGGGCAAGGTCCCGGCGGTATTCGCCACCATTATCTATGCCGCGCCACCCGTCATCCGGCTGACTAATGTCGGCATCAGGCAGGTACCCCGGAGCGTGGTGGAGGCAGCCCAGGCCTTCGGCTCCAGCGCACGGCAGATACTGTTTGAGGTACAACTGCCCCTGGCCATCCCGGCGATAATGGTCGGCATTAACCAGACAACCATGATGGCCCTGGCCATGGTGGTCATTGCCTCCATGATTGGTGCCCGAGGTCTGGGCTTAGAGGTGCTGCTGGCCATCAATCGTATTGAGGTGGGGCGTGGCTTCGAGGCCGGGCTCAGCATTGTTCTGCTGGCGATTATCATCGACCGCATAACTCATGCCCTGGCCACTCGCCAGGAGTACCAGGTAACCACCTAACTATCATCCCGTTATCCCTGAGAAATAGAGAAAACCCACCCCTAGCTAGCCACCCCACTACCGGATATGCTATCATTTTCCGTTAGGAGCGTGTGGTATGAGCAACGGATATGAAATAAATGATCTAGCCAAGGGAGAATCCTGGCGCATGTTCCGGATAATTGGGGAACTGGTTGAGGGCTTTGATAAACTCGCCGACGTTGAGCCCGCAGTAACCATCTACGGTTCCGCCCGCGTCAAAGCCGAGGATGAGCTCTACCGGCAGACCGAGGAAATAGCCTATCGGCTGGGAAGACTGGGGGTCTCCATCATTACCGGGGGCGGCCCGGGGGTGATGGAGGCGGCCAACAAGGGAGCCCTGGCTGCCGGGGTGAAATCGATCGGACTGCATATTGAGCTACCTGGAGAACAGCTCTGCAACCCGTATGCCACCAAGACGATAACCTTTAACCACTTCTTCGTGCGTAAAGTTATGCTGGTAAAGTATTCCCTTGCCTTTATCAGCATGCCCGGAGGCTTGGGCACCCTTGACGAGCTAACCGAGGTACTAATGCTGATGCAAACCCACAAGATAAAACCCTTTCCGGTATTACTGTTTAACCGTGAATACTGGACGGGATTTCTTGACTGGCTGAGGAATACCACCCTAGCCCGAGGCTTTATCTCCGAAGAAGACCTCAACCTGCTCATCGTCTGTGACGAGATTGACGAAGTAGTGGATACTGTCCAGAAGTGGTACCAAAAGCAGGAGATTGTCGGCAGGAAGGCATTAATCAACTAAACAGGATTGTTTTCCCATTAGCCACAGGGGGTGTATGTGGTCAGCGAAAGCGGAGAAAACAGGCCTTTAAGATAATGGACACTTTAAAAGCCATGCCCCTCCCCGGCACTTTTACCATAGCCTCTTTTTGCCTCTAATATCTTGCTTTTTACCTCCCATCAACCCACAGTGCTTGTCAAGCTCTATGCATTCGATTTATTTTTTGCCCTTTTAAGGGCTATTGACCAACCTCCCCGTGGTTCCCTCCTCGAGGAATACCTCATGTCATTACAGAAAGTTTTGCCCTTCCTACTTAAACCAAGGCCGGACAGAGGGTGGGCAGGGAAGACATACCAGACTACGGTGAAGCCGGTGAGAATGGCACCGCTTATGTAGGAGTAAGCGTTCCAAGTGATGCAGCTCTAGGGGGGATTATGAAATGGAGACTTATACTGGTGACGACATTAACAACAGCCATCTATTCACTAAGCTTCTGAATCCGTCTTGAGGCGATAGAATTATTAGAGGCAGCCAGCGGTCAAAGAGAGACTCGGAAAGCCAATAAATACAATGGATAAGGATTTCTATGCAAAAATAAGAGAAAGGTTTAGCTTTTGAGACGCTAATGCTATTATCCTCGTCTTAGTGTCTATGGCCACAGATATCTCTGGATAACGAAGTTGACAAGGTATCTCAAGCTGTGCTAACAATCAACCAATCACCCAGGTTGATCCGTGAGTAAATATCTGCTTGAGTGGCGAGCTACAAAAGCGCTTGGCTGAGTACCGGGAGAGGGAGTGGGGTGGTCATCATTACTTATCGGCTATTGTTGAAAAAACAATTAAGCAGTTTTCTGATAGGGAGGGAAAAGACGAAAAACAGCCGAAATAGAAAAGACCTGCGGGCGCAGGTCTCTCTGGAGTAATAAGTCAAGCGATGCGTTCAGGCAGTTGCTTTAATTGTGAAGTAATCTCCGGAATAAGCCAACCAAAAGGGCTCAGAGACCCCAGGTGCCGGGGTAGCTTTGAGCCCTTTTTATTGAGTGTAGGCGGGATGCCCAGGGAGACCGGGGCGAAGTCTGGAGCTGGGGCCCCCGGTTGCCGCCCCGCGCGTAGCCGGGCAAGTGGCATCCCACCTGCCCGAAGCACTGAAGAAGAGGTGGCATATGGGATGATTAACTGAACTGGCAGCTATGGAGATTTCAAAGTAAGGAGGAAATGATGAAGAAGCTATTTCTAACCCTGTTAGCGTTTGTGCTGGTAAGCACCTTAATTCTGGCTGGCTGTGCCAAGCCCGCTCCGGCACCAGCGCCGGCACCTGGTCCGGCACCAGCACCAGCCCCGGCACCGGCACCAAGCCCGGCACCGGCACCAGCACCAGCCCCGGCACCGGCACCAACCCCGGCACCACCGGCGGAGAAGCGGGGTGGCACCCTCAAGATAGCCTTCAACCTGATGGCGGTGCGGTTTGGTGACCCTACCACTATACGGGCTGCCGATAACACCTATGCTTCTATCGCCCTGGAGCGCCTGATTGAGTCAGATGGAAAGGGCGGTTATCTGCCCAAGCTGGCCACCAGCTGGGAATTGACCCCTGATGAGAAGGCTTACATCTTTCACCTCAGGAAGGGGGTCAAGTTCCATGATGGCACTGACTTTAATGCCCAGGCGGTCAAGTGGAATCTGGACAGGGCGATAGCTCTGCCCGCACCTGTTCTACGGGATGTGGAGTCAATAGATGTGCTCGACGATTACACCGTCCGGCTCAATCTTTCCCGGTGGAGCAATCTGGTTCTGGCCGATCTGGCTATGGGCAACCCAACCTATATGATATCACCAGCATCATTCGAAAAGCATGGCCAGAAGTGGGCGCAGACCCACCCGGTGGGCACCGGCCCCTTCAAGCTCAAGGATTACCAGCGGAATGTGGTTGTGAAGTATGAGAGGTTTGATGACTACTGGGTGGAGGGTGTACCCTATCTTGACGAGCTTGACTATGTGATGATCCTCGATGAAATGACTGCCCTGGCCTCACTGAAGGCAGGAGAGATACATGGGATACAGAGGTTGAGCGTAGAGGGTGCCCTAGAGCTGGAACCGGATAAGCGCTTTGAAATACACATTGGCCCGGCACCGCGCACCCTCATGCTCCCCAAAACCAACGACCCCAACGGGCTCTTCTACGATAAGCGGTTGCGGATGGCCGTTGAGTATGCCATTGACAAGGAGAAGATAGTCTCTTCACTGTGGCATGGCTATTCACAACCCACCTATGAGATTCTTTACGGTGGTCCCGGTCACCCCGGCGTGCCTGACCGGACGTACAATCCCGATAAGGCACGGGAGCTGTTGGCCGAGGCGGGCTACCCTAACGGGTTCAAGACCAAGCTGATGTATCTGCAGGGGGGACTGGACGTCACCGCGATCCAGGCGATCCAGGATTACCTGGGCCAGGTAGGCATTGAGGTGGAATTAGAACCGCTGACAAGAGCCACGTACACGCAGTATAGGTTCAAGGGGGGGCGGGGTGATAACCTCATGACCGAACCTCAGGGCGGTGGTAATGAGCCCCTCTATGATGCCAACTGGTACTGGGGAACCGGCTCGGGCTTTGCCGTGGAGACAGCCAGACCGCCAGGATTTGAAGAAATGCTACAGGAGGCGATTGTCACCAAAGACCGGGCAAAGATAACCGAGCTGCTGACCAAAATGGAGACACTGGCCTACTCTGAGGCGATCGCCATCCCCCTGTGGACCGGAGCAGGCATTGCTGCCACCAACACGAACGTTAAGGGTGCCAGGATCTTTCGTCTCGGTGGCGGTCCTCAGAGTGACTTTTCACAGGCCTGGCTGGCCGAGAAATAGACTAACCATGTATTTTGTGGTGTTATAGCAGGTGCCAAGCTGCCG
>CAZAYK010000068.1:0-7072 GCA_964489415.1 uncultured Dehalococcoidaceae bacterium
CTTCCCGACTTTTCCTCAAGAAATGTTACCATGTCGCCCAGTTCCCCGACTAGGTAAGCTAATTCGTATTCGCTGTCCTTGAAGGGGCGGTCAATGAAGAAGCCGGGGCAGTGGCATAGCTCCATGATGAGCTCACCACTCTTGGCGGTGTTATCACAGACCATGTTGGACCACAGCATCACGTCGGGGCGGGGCAGGGCACCCCGGGCGAAGGCACCGGCCAGGCCTCGATGCGGCGTACATATCTCCGAAGCCAGCCCCAGCCCAGCCCCCGCCTCAAGGATGTCACTGCACTCGCCGGTGAACAGGGCGGTCATCCAGGTGGTGGTCTCGGTGTGCATTGGCACCAGGCCCATGGCGTAGATCAGCTCGGCGGGGAAGAAAACGGTGTGAGCCGCGATGAAATCACCATTTTCCCGGGCATGGAGCAGGCGGGTAAAGTAATTGGTCAGCATCTGGTAGTACCTGAGCTGGCTGGGGCGTACCTCCGGATTGGCCTGGCTCATCCGCGTAATCAACCGGGCCGCGCGGACAATGGCGCTAATTTTATTATTGTCGGGGGATACCATCATTTCTTCCTTGCCTCCAGCATTTCCAGGAATGCCTGTACCCTGGTTCGGATCTGCCCCGAGCCGGAGGTACCGTATTCCACATCAAGGGCGAGGGTGGGTATGCCGTGTTGTTGCAGTCTCTTGGTGAGCAGGGGCAGGTCATGGCAGTAAGGCACGCAGTAGCGGATAATCTGGCTGACCACACCATCCACCCTGAAGTTGACGGCGTAGTCAATAATGCGGCGGAAGCGTTCTTCCGAGGGGTACATGCGGGCGCAGGGGAAGTTGTTCAGGTAGCGGCGGGCGATAGCCGGCAAGGGGGGTTCGTCTTCATTGACTATTACCGGGTCACCCCAGTATCGGGTGCTGGTGCACAGTTCGTCGGTGACCACCAGCCCGCCCTGGTCTTCAATGGATTTAATAAATTCCGGGTTGTGCAGGACACTGCCGACCAGCATCAGCCGAGCCCGCCCATTATGGGTAATATCCGATGCTGCAATCTCATCGAGTAAGTCCTTCAGCCACTGGTTGAAAATCTCCTTGGGCATGCGGAAGCTGGCATTTAGCACTTCCAGGGTCTCGCTGCCGGTGATTGGTGGGTTGTCCTGTTTGCGGAGGTCATAGAGCTTAGCGAGCAATCTCCGTGACTCATTGTAGAGCTCAATCGAGCTGCGGAGGGCATCATCGCTTATGGTGAAGCCGATGAACTCCTCCAGGTGCTCCTTGAACTCGGTCACCTCGTGAAGATACAGGGCATGGGCTTTGGCGGTATATTTGCGCGGTACGGTGAGCACATGGTAGAAGGGCGTGCCAATGTAGTTACGCCACAGGTCAAACAGCCGGCGGGCACCGTCACAGGTGGAGCCTCCCACCACCCCATCGAGGAAATCATATTCCCCCCGGAGACCCATCTGCAGGCAGCTGCGGGAAAAGGAGCAGTTATTGACATAGAGATAGGCATTGCCATCATCAAGCTCGGTCTCCTGGGTATAGCCGGTAATCCTCACCGGCAGGATACCGGCCGCGTGCAAGATTTCCTCGGGCACATAGGTACACAGCCAGCCGAACACCTTCTTACCACTTTGCTTGTGTTCCACAAGCTGGCTGGTTTTGGGGAAGGTGCTGGTTATCTCGCGGAATCGGTCCAGCGTCTGCAGTCGGGACTCGCTTCTTGTTATCGCCTCTACCATCTTCAATGAAGAGTTCTTTTGCTTCGGATAGGGTTAGCCATTCCCGGTCAGCCAAGGCTAACCGCCCGGTCAGGGAAAGAATTATTTTACCAGTTATTAAGTATAGCTCATTTCGCTTGCGGGAACAAATCCAGCTCGGGATGAAAGCCAACGAAGATTGCCCCCGGCCCGGCGCCATAGCCCATCACCGGGCTGTATTCACTGATGATTACCTCCCGGCAGTTGAAGTGCTGCTTGAGCAATTCGGCAAACCTGGCGGCCATTTCCGGGGCAGCGGCGTGCATTACCATAAAATATAGTGGCTCTGCCCCTGCCTCCTTGTTGATTAGGTCAATCAATTTGTGATAGCCGCTTTCCCGGTTTCTTACCCGGTCGACAAACTCCACCGTACCTTCCTCGGTCACCTGGTTGATGGGTTTGATATTAAACAGGGCGGCGACTCGAGACGCTGTCTTTGACATCCGCCCGGTGCGGTAGATATAGCGCAGGGTATCCAGCATCATAAAACCCTTCGTTTTTTGCCGGACCTGCTCGGCAATACTGGCTACCTGATCCAGGTCCATCCCCTGGGCGGCGGCTTGGGCGGCAGCCAGAACAATGAGACCCTGGGCTCCGGCAACTGTCTTGGAATCATAAACGATCAACCTGGTTTGCGGTGATTCCTGCTGCAGCATGTCTTTGGCCAGGCTCGCCGTCTTGAAATTAGCGCTCAGTGCTGCGGAGAGGGTGATGTGCAGTATCGCCGGCACCTTTTTGCTTAGTTCCCGGTATTCATCAAGGATGTGACCCGGGGTCAGTGCCGAGGTGGTAAATTTGTCCGGGTCCTTCTTGATTAATTCATAGGCCTCGGTGGCGCTTAACGTTTCTCCTTCAATATAACTATGGCCATCGAAGATGATGTTGGCCGCCGGAATTACCTTGATGTGATATTGCTCGGCTAGGTCCTGGGGGATACCGGCTACCCTGTCCGTCATTACCGCTACCTTGGGCATCACGCACCTCCTTATTCTGGATTTATCTCCCCGTTGGTTTTACGGCGGGGTATCATGAGATTAGATAGCCACCGTCAACCACAACTAAACTGCCGGTCACATAGACAGATAGGTCTGAGGCGAGAAACAGGGACACCCGGGCAATGTCATCCGCCTCACCCATCCGCCCCAGAACGATACGTGCCATAAAGGCCTTGAGTTCTTTTAAATCAGCCTTCTCGGTCTCCTCAGCTTGTGTCCCGAGATGGGAAAGAACGCCCCGTGTCATGATACCTCCGGGGGCAATGGCATTGACCCGGATATTGTATTGCCCCAGCTCCCGGGCTAGGCTCTTGGTCAGCATTACCACACCGGCTTTGGCGGCGTCGTAGGCGGACATCCCCGGGGACGAGGGGTGGATGGCTTCAATGGAGGCAATGTTGATGATACAACCGCCTCGCTGGGCTATCATCGGGGCACTGGCATAGCGACTGCACAGAAAGGTGCCGGTGAGGTTTACTGATATTACCCGCTCAAAATCAGCGGCCGTCATCTGACCCAGGGGTATCCGGGGATAGATACCGGCATTGTTAACCAGGATATCAATGCCCCCCATTGTGCCGACGGCAGTATTGACCATGTCACTTACTTCCTGTTCCTGACTGACATCACATCTAGTAAAATGAGCCTGATACCCATAACCCTGAAGCTCGGCAACGGCCTTTTCGGCTTGTTGGGCATTGGTATCGGCGATAAATACCACCGCTCCTGCTTCGGCGAGCCGGTAGCCAATCGCCCGGCCAATGCCCATTGCCCCCCCGGTGACAATAGCCCTCTTCCCGGAAAGGTTAATCAGTTCCCTTAGCGGTGGTTTATCCTGAGGCAGGCTCATCGGGCTCTATCCCTGACCTTTCCCTGATACCTAGACTTACTAGGCATTTTAGAACCATTGCCTTAGTGCTGTCAAGGGAGGATGCTTTGCGTTAAACCCGCTTAAATGCTAGACTGATAAGCGAAGCATGGGCTATACGATTACCCAAGAGAGCTTAGCTACTCTTGCTTCATACTGGGCTGAGGCCAGCTGCCGTTTGCAGTGGGGTTCCATCTTTGTTCTTCCTCCGTGGTTGGCGGTGTGGTGGCAGCAGTTTGGCTCGGGGGCGCAGTTGCAGCTAACTGTCGTTAGGCGGGGGGAGGAAGTCATTGGTGTGGCTCCGCTGCTGGTGAGAGAGGGGACGGCATCTCTCCTGGGTAGCCCTGATGTTTGTGATTATGTTGACTTTGTGGTTTGCCCCGGCAGGGAGACGGCTTTCTTTACTGTTCTCCTTGATGATTTGATTAAGAATGGCATTAATTGTCTGGACCTCGGGCTGCTCCGCCACGATTCCACGGCTCTGGTTCATCTTGCCGGCGTTGCCCGGGACCGTGGCTACCAGGTCAATTGCCATCCTGAGGACGTTTCTCTGGAGATGAATTTACCCTCCACCTGGGAGGAATATCTGGAGACCTTGACCGCCAAGCAGCGCCATGAGGTGAGGCGGAAACTGAGAAGATTATCAGAAATGGGTGCTGTCAATTATCGTGTTGTGCACGATGTCACCGCGGTTAATAATGCCATGGATGACTTTCTCAGGATGTTTGCCCAAAGCCGGCAGGACAAATCGGTCTTCCTCACCAGCCGAACTGAGTCTTTCTTCAGGTCACTGGCCGAGGCCATGGCTCGGGCGGGATTGCTTAGACTGGGTATTCTGGAATTAAGTGGCCGGGCCGCGGCGATGGTCTTGTGTTTTGATTACAATGGGTGCCGTTATCTGTATAACAGTGGTTATGACCCGCAGTATCGCTATCTAAGTGTGGGACTGGTGAGCAAGGTATTGTGCATCAAAAATAGCCTTGATGAGGGTAAGCAAAGGTTTGACTTTCTCAAGGGTGGTGAGCCCTATAAATACCGTTTGGGCGGAAGGGAAGTTCCCCTGTACCGGTGCCAGATAACGATTAGCTAAGACTGGAGAGGAGGGAGCGCTGATGCCCGCCAGCCAACTGAGAATTGCCATGCTCAGCGTGCATAGCTGCCCCGTGGGGAATCTGGGGGCGAAGGACACCGGGGGGATGAGTGTTTATATCCGGGAGCTGGCTCGGGAGCTGGGCAGGCAGGGGCATCTACTGGATATCTATACCCGGGTTCATGACCCCCAAGACCCCCAAATCATCAATCTCGGTGAGAATGCTCGGCTGATTCACCTTACCGCAGGTGGGGATGAGGCGCTAAGTAGGTTGGCCGTCTATCCCTATCTCCCTGAGTTTACCGGCAATCTTGAGGATTTCTGCAGGCGTAATGGCCTCCATTATGACCTAATCTTTAGCCATTACTGGCTTTCCGGCTGCGTGGGGAGGTATCTTCAGCAGTTGTGGCAGGTTCCTCATATTATCATGTTTCACACCTTAGGTGCAGTGAAGAATGCCATCGGTATTGGCAGGCAGGAACCGGAAATTCGCGTGGCCACAGAAAGGGAATTAACCCGGAGTTGCCATCGGGTTATTGCCTCCACGGAGAGGGAGAAGGGAAACCTCATCCGCTACTACGGGGCTCCACCGGAGAGGATTGGTGTGGTTCCCTGTGGGGTAAATCTGGAGAGGTTTAAGCCGGTGGCCAAGGGGGCTGCCCGCAGGCAGCTGGGTTTTAATGACGGCAAGATAATCCTCTTTGTGGGCAGGATTGAGCCGTTAAAGGGGATAGACCGGTTACTAGCTGCCATCTCCTATTTGCCCAAAATCAGGGGGCTAAGAGTGGTGATCATCGGGGGTGATGGTAATAGCCAGCAGGAAATAGCCGAATTACAGGGGCTATCGGCTAAGCTGGGGATACCGGATTTGGTTACCTTTCTGGGCCCGGTCGGGCAGGAGCAACTGCCCTATTTTTATAGCGCTGCCGATGTTTGCGTGGTGCCTTCCTACTATGAAAGCTTTGGCCTCGTGGCTCTGGAATCCCTGGCTTGCGGGACGCCGGTAGTGGCCAGTGACGTTGGTGACCTGAAAAATATTATTATTCCCGGCGAGACGGGATATGTCGTTGCCGGCAATAATCCGCGGCATCTGGCTGAGAAAATTGCCTTAATTCTGGCTAAGACAGACGGGGAAACAATATCGGCCCCATCCCTGCGGGCGTCAGTGGCCCGGTTTAACTGGTCAAGCATCGCAGCTTTGGTTCTTGAAGAATTTAACCTGGTACTGGCCGATTATTTAGCCCAAGTCCGCTAATAAAGGAGGCTCCGGTGTGATGATTGAGCCGGCTCAGGTAATGGTGGTCACCCCGCATCCCGACGATGCCGAATTTGGCGTTGCCGGGACGGTAGCCCGCTGGACACGGGAGGGGAAGAGCGTGGTTTATGTAGTTTGCACCAGCGGGGAAAAGGGCAGCAGTGATGCCAATGTCAAACCGGAACATCTGGCCAAAATCCGGGAGCAGGAGCAGCTGGCGGCGGCCCAACTCCTTGGTGTGAGGGAGGTCATCTTTCTGCGCTACCCGGATCAGGCGCTGGAGGATACCCCTGAATTCAGGAAGGAGATTGTGCGCCAGATACGGAAGTATCGCCCCGAGACGGTGGTAACTGTTGACCCGTACCGGCGTTATATCTGGCACCGTGACCACCGCATTGCCGGGCAGGTGACTATAGACGCTGTTTTCCCCTATGCCCGGGATCCCCTGGCCTATCCGGATCTGCTTGAGGAGGGGCTCCACCCGCATAAGGTAAGGGAGATGCTCTTCTGGGCAAGTGAGGAACCTAATTACCGGTCTAATATTACCGATACCTTTGATATTAAGCTTGCTGCCCTGCGCTGCCATAAGAGTCAGGTGGGTCATGACCTGATTCCTGACCTCGAGCAGCGGTTGCGGCAGTGGGCGGAGAAGATGGCTGAGGGAGAGGGATACGAACTGGCCGAGGCGTTTCACCAGGCAGAAATATGGCGGTAGTAACCTTGGTGGTGCTGCCCCTACCACGGCCAAGCGGTAGTGATTAACCTGTTAAATCACCACCTTGTCACGCTAGCCTAGTTAGCCTCAGGCGGCAGGGCAGTTACTTCGGCTGGCTCTACTTTCATCCGTCTCCCTTCTCTGACAAAGAGGAAACCCAGTAACGAGACGGCGGCTATCCCTCCCCAGAAAACGAAGGGCAAGCCCAGATTAACCTCAGACAGGCTGTTACCTAGCGGAGGAGAAAGGAAGCCACCCACCGTGCCGATGGTGCTAACCAGCCCCATAGCCGTGCCGGCATAGGCTCTCTCCACCCCCTCGGTCTCCATTATCAGTGAGAGAAACAGGGCCATCATCCCGCTACGGGAGATGCTGTAGACGATAACCAGT
>CAZAYK010000069.1:0-7037 GCA_964489415.1 uncultured Dehalococcoidaceae bacterium
CCCTGGCGATTGACTGCAGCCGGCTTCTGAGGTGATCGGGTGTGGCTAGGTAGTTACCCTGTGCATCTCGGGACAGGGTGGCATCTCTGAACTCGGTCCAGGCCCGATGGCGGCTTTTTATATTCTCGGTGAGCCGAGCCGGAACGGTGGGGAGGGGGTGTGTGCTGTGGCCCCCCAGCCGCATTATCCCGGGAAGGGCAAATTGCAGGAAGGCCATTTCGTTGCTCGCCGGGCCACCGGGCAGGCAAAACACGGGCTTACCTTGCCACCGGCCAAAGGCGATACCTTTCCCCGGTCCCATGCGGACATGGTGGAAGACCTTGTGCCAGCCAAGCTCATCAAGGGTGCCGACAACCAGGTCACGCTCGCTCCCCCAGGCTCCGCCACTGGTGAGAATTACATCTGCCCGGGGGAGAAGATTTATCAGCTCGTGGCGAATGGCGTCTTTATTGTCTCCGATCACCGCGGTTATATAGGGGATGTTGAAGGAGGCCAGCCAAGCGCCGATGGTGACCAGGTTACTGGCGTAGAGCTGGCCGGCGCGGAGATGGCCCCCGGGGGCAACAACCTCATCACCCACGGCGACAATGGCTGCCCTGGGTTGGCGGTAGACCTTGATATAATTAATTCCCGCCGCCGCCATCAGACCGAGGCAGCCGGGCAGGAGCATTTTCCCCCGGGGGGCAATGATTGCCCCGGCTTGGATATCTTCTCCACCACGAAGTATGTTCCTTCCCCTTTCCGCAGTTGCCCGGACGTAAACCTCTGAGGCTGCCTCATCACAGAACTCCCCCGAGACCACGGCATCGGCACCGGGGGGTATTGGCGAGCCGGAGCAGATCTTGACGGCACTACCCGCGGAGACAGCTCCGTCAAATTGAGAACCGGCGAATGCCGAGCCAATCACGCGGAGGCGGACTGCCTGCTGTGGTGAAGCCTGGGCAACATCCTCAGATCTAACGGCAAAGCCATCCTTAAGCGACACATCGCGGGAGGGGTTGTTTACCACCGCGGTCACGTCTTCGGCTAATATGCGGCCAACACCCTGTTCCAGGGTTACTTCGTCGGTGCCGATGGGGAGACAGTGGGAAGAGACAAGGCTCACGGCCTCCTGGTATCCGATGTAGTTGGTACCGTCATCGATCTCAAGAAGCTCCTCGTTAGCAGTCACTATTCTACCCCCAGTGTCACCGGCTCCATTATACTTTGCTATCTCGTCTGGTTCAATATGGCATAAAAAAGGGGAGCAGTGCTGCTCCCCCCTTTCTTGTTAGAATGTGGTTACCACTGCACAAACATCGGCATGACAACATGGACGTAATTATCCGTCCCCACCGGGCGGATAAGCCCGGGACTGGATGGATTGGTGGTCTCCAGGGCTACCTGTGGTTCGTGAAGAACACTGAGTACATCGGTAAGGTACTTGCCATTAAAGGCAATCTTTGCCTCCTCACCCTCCACGGTGGCGTCAATCTCACCGACATCATCGCCGATCTCTTCAGAGCGGGCGGAGATGGTAACCTTGCCCGGGGTTAGCTCGCTGCCTGGTGATATCACCAGGCGGACGATGCCACTGCCATCGCGGGCGAAGATGGAAGCGGTCTTGGTGGCTCTGAGGAACTCGGCAACGCTGACAATCATCCGGGTATTATAGCTTTGGGGAATGAGCTGGGCGTAATTGGGGAAGCTACCCTGGATAAGCTGAGACACCAGTTCAACATTCTTCAGGTGAAAGAGTATCTGGCTCTTATTCGGATTTACGGTTATGTCAACGGCTTCCTCTTGGTCGGCCATTAGCCGGTTTAGCTCGGCCAGCGTCCGGGCGGGGATAATAACCTCTGTCTTCGGGCTGACGGGAACTGCTAGCGGTAGCCTATAGACAGCGAGTCTAAAGCCGTCCGCCGCCGCCAGTGTCACTACCTCACCATCAAATTGGGCATCAACCCCGGTAAGTACCGGGCGAGATTCCTCGGTGGCGGCAGCAAATACCACCTGGCTGATACCACGGCGCAGCTCGTCAACCTCAACCTTGGTGGTAATACCTTCGTCAATACTGGGGATGGGTGGGAAATCCTTGGCATCCACCCCGCTGATGCGCGCCTCGAAACGGGCACACTTTAGTTCTAGGGTCTTGGTTTGGGGGGAGAGATTGATGTCAATTCTTTCGCTGGGTAGCGAGCTGACAAATTCGGTGAGTAGTCGGGCGGGGACAGTAATGGCTCCCTCCTCGGCCACCTTGGCACCAATCCAGCAGCTAATGGCCATTTCCAGATTGGTGGCGACCAGTTTCAGGCGTCCCTGGTCAGTGGCTAACAGGACATTATTGGTTATGGGTAGGGTGGTTCTGGTGGCTACTGCCCGCCCCACCACACTAAGTCCCTTGTTTAGATTTTCCTGAAGACATGACAGCTTCATGGCACACCCCCAAATTGCATTAACTAGTGGTGAAGTAGTATACAACAATAATTAGATTCTATTCAAGATTAATGGTGCCACTTTTACCGCCGCTCTTGCTCACCAGACGGATGTTCTCTATTCTCATACTGCGGTCCACCGCCTTGCACATGTCATAGATGGTCAGGGCAGTAACGGCAGTGGCGGTGAGGGCCTCCATCTCCACGCCCGTCTTCCCCGTGCTTTTTACCGTGGTGGTAATCTCTATGGTGCTGTTGGGCTCATCAAGGTTGAATTCAATACTAATGTTTCCCAGGGGGATGGGGTGGCACAGCGGGATTAAGTGGGGTGTTTGCTTGGCTGCCATGATCCCGGCGAGCTGGGCAACGGACAGGACATCGCCCTTGGCTACTTTCCCCCCCTTTATTAGGTGAAAAGTGGCCTCCTGCATTCGAACCGTTCCTTTGGCTACTGCCTCACGGTGGGTATCCGGTTTTTCCGTGATATCTACCATCCTGGGGCGTCCCGCATCATTGAGGTGGGTCAGCTTGTTCATGATTAACCCCCTACCTGCGAGAAGGTTTGGTGGTGAGGTACTGAACCCTCGGCTAGCTGGTGGCGCCGGGGTTTGCGAGCAACTGCCTGTTGAATTAATTCTTTTACGGCTGCCGGTGAAGCCCCGCCACGCAGGGGCTGTTTGATATCTATTTCCTCCTCACTTAACAGGCAGGGGCGGAGCTTACCATCAGCGGTGAGGCGGAGCCGGTTGCAGCGGAAGCAGAAGTGGTTGCTGACCGGCGTAATGAAGCCGATGGTGCCTCGGGCATTAGGCAGCCGGAAGTATTTCGCCGGTCCATTACCTATCCCTGCCGAGCACGGTTCCAGTTCTCCCAGCAGTGCGAGGCGGTGCCGCATCGCCGCCTCGGAGACAAACTGCGCGGTGGTAGTTTCACTGCCTGCGCTGGGCATCAGCTCAATAAAGCGGACATGCCACCCTTCATTAATCGTCTTGGTGGCAAAGTCGAGTAGTTCATCATCATTAATCCCGGCCATAACCACCATATTAATCTTGACTGGCTTAAGCCCTGCTGAGTTGGCCGCTTCAATCCCGCTGAGGGTGTCTTCAAGATTGCCCCCGCGGGTGATCCGCCTGAATTTATCCGGCTGGAGTGTGTCCAGACTTACGTTAACCCGGTGCAATCCTGCCGCCTTCAACTCGGTGGCATAGCGCGCCAGCAAGATCCCATTGGTAGTTAGCGAGATATCATCTATGGTGGTTATGTGGGACAGCATCCTGATTAGTTCGGCTAGTCTGGGTCTTACCAGGGGTTCGCCCCCGGTAATCCTGACCTTATTAATCCCCAGCTCAGCGGCGGCGTTAGCCACGGTATAGATTTCCTCATAGCTGAGGATGTCACTATGCGCCATCAGGGGAATGCCCTGGGGTGGCATACAGTAGATGCAGCGCAGGTTACAGCGGTCAGTTACCGAGATGCGGAGATAGTCTATTGGGCGCTGAAATGAATCAGAAAGTCCGGTCATGGTGATGCTTCTGCCTAATTATGTTTTAATTTTTCATGTAGCCTTTGTAACACTGAGCAGGCCTTACTGGCTGCCTGTCCCCGGTGACTGACCTTGTTTTTTAGCTCCAGGGGTAATTCGGCCATGGTTTTATCCAGCTCGGGCAGGTAGAATATGGGGTCATAGCCAAAGCCCTGCTCACCTCGGGGGGTAAAGGTTATCAACCCCGGGCATTCCCCGGAGCAAAGGGCTACCTCTCCGTCAGGGCGGGCAATGGCAATGACACAGCGGAAGCGGGCTGAGCGTTTCTCCCAGGGCACGCCGTTAAGTCGTGCCAGCAGGTAGTTTATCCTCTCGGTGTCAGTAACGCCTTCGCCAGCATAGCGGGCGGATAGGTGCCCCGGTTCCCCACCCAGGGCATCAACCTCCAGCCCGGAATCATCAGCCAGGGAGAGTAGCCCGCTGGCGGCAGCAAAGGCGGTTGCCTTTATCTTGGCATTTTCCTCCAGGCTTTCTCCCACCTCACTCACCGTTGTGGTTAGGTTTAGTTCCGCCGGTGTTACCAGCTCGTAGGGAAGGCTGCCGAGCAGGCTGCGGTACTCGCGCACCTTGGCTTGATTGCTGGTCGCCAGCAGGAGCTTCTCAGTCAAGGTTGACAAACCTTCTCTCCAGTCTTTTCATCACCTCGGGCATGGTGGTATATTCCATCTCATCTAGGGGGAGGCGGTGTGGCTCAAAAGGCCCGTGGCGGCGCATCAGATCCGCCATCTCATTGGCTTCATGACGGGCAAGGTTGAATGCCTTGTCATCAAACATATCGCGGGGCCCTACCAGGTGCCCCTCGGCTAGCTGGAAGCCAAGGCTGATCACCCGGGGCGGACCGTCAAAGCGTGATGGCGTGCTGTCCTTGACGGCTACCGGCATAAGCGGTCCCATATGGGAGCCGCGCATCCAGCCCTCCACCAGAATGGGGGAGGCGAAGGGCTCCAGTACCTCACCCACTGCCGGGAATTCACCCTGAGCGCGAACAATACACACCGGGTCATCCTTACCCACATATCGGTTGGCAATCAGTGCCAGGCGCTGTGTGGAGGAAACGGCGGCAATGTCCTTGGTTTGGCGGTGGTAAACTGACTTGACCACAAAACGGGAGGGGGCCCCAATCAGCACCAGCATATCATAGATCTCTTCCGGGGTGTTGAAGGTTATCTTCTTATGCTCCTTGATGTCATGCACCTCAAAGGCAAATCCATCATGCATGTTGGGGGCAATAACCAGCCCGATGGTATTAAACGGGTCGGCAAACATTTTGTACAGGGGCATGTTCCACGCCCCCGCCGAGGTCTTGTCGGCCATAAAAACCAAGATTGTCTCCGAGCCCCGTTCTTCAAATTCCATTTCCGCCACCCCGGGGCCCATCCCCTTGACATTGCCGGAAAAGGCATCGGCGAGCAAGTCCTGGCCGGCACCGTGGAGCTTTAGCCTTTTGGCTACCTCGGTGGCGGTGATGAAGGCGTCCCAGGCTAACTTGTGGATGAGTTCACTTTCCACCCCATGGGTATGCGTCATGATGAGCTGCAGGTCATCACCGCATTTGGTGACATGGTAGTCAATCAATAGCCCCTCCTTTTTGGCGTGGGCCATACACTCCTCGGCCTTGGCGATGACCTCAGGGTGGGATTCGGAATGCCCCACATACCCCCCAATATCAGCCTTAATGACACTCATCGTGCATTTCATTGGCTCACTCCTTTCCTCTAGAACTCGATTCCTTTTCTTGCCAGTATGCCGCGGTCATAGGGGTGTTTTACCTTAACCATCTCGGTAACCAGGTCGGCCAGCTCAATTAGCTGCTTATCAGCCTGGCGGCCGGTGATGATGAGTTCCACCTTGGCTGGCTTATCCTTAATCAGCGCAATCGCCTCGTCCAGTTCCACGAGTTTAAAGGCTAGGGCCACATTTAGTTCGTCCAGGACGACTAGGTCATATTTGCCGCTGAGCACCGCCTCGCGGGCAGCGGCTAAGGCCAGCTTTGCCTGCTCTATTTCCTCCGGCTTGATATTTGCTGGGTCGGTCAGGTGTCCGGGGCCAAAGCTGGCCATATCAACATGGGGTAGTTGGGACAGGGTAGCGTATTCACCGTAGGGGTGGCTACTCTTCATAAAGAAGATAATCTTTACCTTCAGTCCATGGCCTACGGCACGGAGTATGGCACCAAGGGCAGCCGTGGTCTTGCCTTTGCCGTTGCCGGTAAAAATATGCACCAGCCCTTTGCTGCTTTTTGCGGTCAATAAAAACCTCCCCGCACTGGATGGAGTGAACCGGGGTTAGGTCACTCGGTTGAGGCTATTAGATCATCGTCTTATTTTGATTTTGTGTGGCAACTATCATTGTAACAAATCAACCGGGCAAAGTCACCTTTCCTTTGGCTATTGTAGGGTTCACCGCCAAGCTAGGTCAGACGGGCTACCTCTTGCCTGGTCCGGAGGAAATGGGTAAAGCCTACTAGGCAGGGTAGCGCCACACTGTAGGCAATCAGCACTGCCGGGTTTCCCAGCGCCCAGCATACCAGTGGCAGGGGGATAAAGAGGACAGCACTGGCCAGGATCACATTCCTTCGGATGAGGAGGGTTAGTATCGATGGTACTGCCAGGATGAGCATGGGCTGGGTGACTACGGTGAGCAGCACGCCAATGGTGGTACTTTCCCCGCGCCCCCCTCGCAAGCCAATAAATACTGACCAGTTGTGGCCAATTACGGCAGCCGTGCCCGCCGCTAGAACCGCTAGCTGGGGCAGGTTGATTGCCTGGGCAATTAGAATCACCAGGGCTCCCTTACCGGCATCAATAAGCCCCACGGTAATGCCAACCTTGTGCCCAAGCTGACGAAAGGCATTGGCCGCCCCAACATTCCCATCCCCAACCTGCCGGATATCAACACCTCGGGTGATGTGCCCGGCAATATGGGCGGTGGGGATCGAGCCGAGAAAGTAACCCAATAATACTATTAGCCAGGGCATATTTTAATTGTGTCCTTGGTGCCGGGAGAGGGACTCGAACCCACAAGGATTTCTCCGGCGGATTTTAAGTCCGCTGCGTCTGCCAATTCCGCCATCCCGGCAC
>CAZAYK010000070.1:0-7002 GCA_964489415.1 uncultured Dehalococcoidaceae bacterium
CAGACGGAATAGTCCGGGAGCGGGCAGGAGTTCTTAATACCGTACACTATGGTGGAGCTGGGGGGATTCGAACCCCCTACCTTTTGACTGCCAGTCAAACGCTCTCCCAATTGAGCTACAGCCCCGCGGTTACAGATACAATTTAGCACAAAAACAGGGTAGAGGGCAAGGAGTAGTACGTTGGATATTCAGACTATTTGGGCAGGGAATCCGCTGTCTGGGTGAGGGCTCATGCTGGCCGCATAAGATGGGGTATCAGTTAAGACTGCTATCCCAACATCACCGGCTCGGCGGTGCGCTTAAGCACCAGATCGTAATGATCCGGCGCCTTGCCCAGAGCCTCAGCGCCGTAGAAGGTGATCTTGACCCTGCCTTTCTTGACATAACTCTTGGAAACCTGATCTTGTTAACTACTGGCTACATGATCACCCCCCTTTGCTGGCTCAGATTAACCGCAAGAGAAGATACCCTCTTTTCATTAAATGTCAAGGGATGATTATGGAACAATTAGAATGAGTGCCAGCAGATTATTGCGGGAAGCCGGTTAGCTTTCTGGGGAAAGGGGGCATTTCGGCTAGGTAGCGGGGCGATTATTTATGCTATGTTTATGACCGGGCTGGTGACGTTTATGCTTTATTTAGGTAATTACGGTTATTCTTCTGTTGAAATAAAAACTTACCCCAAGCTTTCCCCAGCTTGGTAACGGTTCAGGAGGAGAAGGGGCTTAGGCCCAAGCAGCGCCTTAAGCCCCTTCTCTTTGGCCATAAATAGGGCGGTTGCTTACCCGGTGCCAATGAGCTAGAATCTGGTTACAGAGTATAGAGACCGGAGGGCAGTGGTTATGAAGGGCAGAATATTACCCTTGCTTGGCATTATCTTAGCGGTAATTATTGTTTGTGGTGTGTCCTGTGGGGGCAAGGCCCCCGAGCCGGCAGCGAAATCACCACCGCCAGTACCAGCACCATCCCCACCCTCACCCCCACCGCTGAAGACGTATTCAGCACCGCCACCAATGGTAATTGACCCGAGTAAACACTATACGGCAATCATCAAAACGGAAAAAGGCAATATGGTGTTTGAGCTGTTTGCTGAGGATGTGCCGGTAACGGTGAACAACTTTGTGTTTTTGGCCCGCGAGGGCTTCTATGATGGTAGCACCTTCCACCGGGTGATCCCCGGCTTTATGGCTCAGGGGGGTGATCCTACCGGCACAGGAAGGGGTGGCCCCGGCTATACCTTTGCCGATGAAATTACTGGGCACCGCCATGTTCCTGGGGCACTATCCATGGCTAATTCCGGCCCTGATACCAATGGCTCGCAATTTTTCATTTGTTATACTGAGCAGCGGGGGCTCGATGGCAAGCATTCAGTGTTCGGGCAGTTAGTCAGCGGGTGGGATGTCCTCAATGCCCTTACCCCGAGAGACCCCAGCCAGAATCCCCAGTTTGAGGGTGACCGGATAATCACGATAGTTATTGAGGAAAGCTGACTCTAGAGGGCTATGCCCAGTATCTGGAAGATTCCCCGCAAGCCCCAGTACCCGGCGTAGGCTACAGTTGTGTCCTTGATGATCTTACCGATAATGCAAATAATTAGGTATTTCCTTATGTTGAAACGTACTGCGCCGGCCGTCAACGCTGCCGGGTAGAAAAACGGATTAATCACTGATGATACCAGGAACAGGGTTAGTGAGCCCCGGCGCTCCATCAGTTGCATAATGCGCTCATAGGCGGCCGCAATCCGGCTGCGCTTGCTATTGTAGAGGGCGGTTCCCGCACCGCGGCCAGTGAGGTAAATGGCTAGGGCTCCCATGGTTTCACCAAGACCAGCGGCAATGCCAACCAGCCAGGTGTATTTCATAACGGCACCAAGGGCGAAGATCACCGCCAGCATTGGCACCGGGATAATTACGGTAGCGCCGCCGAAGATACTGATAAGAAAGGCACCCAGATAGCCATATTGCTCCAGTGCTTCTACCGAATCACGGAAGTAGATGACCATCACCGCCAGACCTACGGTGATTAGCAAACCAACTATACCAAGAATGTAGGCTCTCTTGGTTGAACCCTTTTTGCTTGTCCCCTGTTCCATTTAGCTGCTACGGTGGTGACCCTGGGGCTCCCGCCCGTTTTGTGGATTAATCCTGTTTAAGGCTGATGGTATAAAAGCGGGTCAAGTGTTTTGGTCTCAGGCGGCAACTTTAGCTGCGGTTTTGATGGTGAAGGTCAGGCCGTCGTCACCGAGGTCAACCTTAACCACATCACCCTCTTTTAGCTCGCCCCGGAGTAGCTGGGTGGATAGCGGGTTCTCTACGTAGCGCTCAACAACCCGGCGCAGGGGCCGGGCTCCGTAAACCGGGTCATAACCCTCTTTAGCCAGCCATGACTTGGCCTTTTCGGTCATCTCAATTCCCAACTTACGTTCGGCGAGCCGATTTTGCAGGTCTTTAAGCATCAGGTCAACGATGCTTCTCAATTGTTCCTCGGTTAGCTCATGGAAGACGATAATCTCATCCAGTCGGTTAATAAATTCGGGGCGGAAGGTCTTCTTAACTTCGGTCATCACCTTTTCTTTCATTTCCTCGTAGCTGCGTTTCCGCGCCTGAGTTTTATCCTTCGTCGGAGCAAAACCGAGGCTGGACTCGCGCTTGATGAGTTCCACGCCAACATTACTGGTCATGATGATTACCGTATTCTTGAAATCAACGGTTCGCCCGTGGCCATCGGTGAGGCGGCCGTCATCCATAAGCTGGAGCAGGATGTTGAATACCTCAGGGTGTGCCTTCTCAATCTCATCGAGCAGAATCACCCGGTAGGGGCGCCGCCGTACCGCCTCGGTAAGCTGTCCGCCTTCTTCATAGCCAACATAGCCCGGTGGGGCGCCAATGAGGCGGGATACGGTGTGTCTCTCCTGGTATTCCGACATATCCAGGCGCACCATGGCGTTCTCATCGTCAAAGAGGAACCAGGCTAGGGTGCGCACCAGCTCTGTCTTGCCCACCCCGGTTGGCCCCAGGAACATAAAGCTGCCAATGGGTCTCCGGGGGTCCTTGAGACCAGCCCGGCTTCTCCGGATTGCCTCAGAAATGGCAATGACTGCCTCCTCCTGGTTTACCAGCCGCTCGTGGATGCGCTCCTCCATATGGAGCAGTTTCTCGGCTTCACCCTCGAGCATCTGGGATACGGGAATCCCCGTCCAGCTGGAAATTAGCTGGGCAATGTGTTCGGCGGTTACTTCTTCGGCAATCTTTTCTCGCTGGAGCCAGTGGCTTTTAGCTTGGTTATATTCGCCTTCCAGCTTCAGCCTCTCGGCTTTGAGGCGGGCTGCCTGCTCATAGTCCTGCCGCTGTGAGGCGGCTTCTTCCTCATTGGTGAGGTGTTTGATGCGCTGCTCTAGTGATTTGACCTCGGGCGGGGCACTTTCCGAATCAATGCGTAGCTTGCTGGCTGCCTCATCAATGAGGTCAATGGCTTTATCGGGCAGGTGGCGGTCAGAGATATAGCGCTGGCTCAGCCGGGCGGCGGCTTCTAGGGCTTCATCAGTTATCTTGATTTTGTGGTGGGCCTCGTAGCGGGGGCGGAGACCGCGGAGCATTTCAACGGTAGCCTCAACGGTGGGTTCGCTGAGGAATACCGGCTGGAGACGTCGCTCCAGGGCCTTGTCCTTCTCGATGAACTTGCGGTATTCGTCAAGGGTGGTGGCCCCCACGCATTGAAGCTCACCGTGGGCTAGGGCCGGCTTGAGCATATTGCTGGCATCAATGGAGCCTTCGGCAGCTCCGGCACCAACCACGGTGTGAATCTCATCGATGAACAGGATAACCTCACCCTGTGACTGGCGGACCTCATCCATGACTGCCTTGAGGCGCTCCTCAAACTCGCCACGGAACTTGCTTCCCGCAACCAGGGCACCCATATCAAGGGCGACTATCCGCCGCCCCTTCAGGGAATCGGGTACGTCATCAGCGACAATTTTCTGGGCCAGTCCTTCGGCAATAGCCGTTTTACCTACCCCGGCCTCGCCGACAATCACCGGATTATTCTTGGTACGTCGGGTGAGTATCTGCATCACCCGTTTGATTTCCTCATCCCGGCCGATAACCGGGTCAAGCCTGCCCTGACGGGCAAGTTCGGTCAGGTCACGGCCATACTTCTCCAGGGAGCGATATTTGCTCTCGGCTCGGGTATCAGTAACCCGGTGCCCGCCACGGAGTTTCTGCAAGGCAGCATATATCTTCTCTTGGTCAATACCGAAGCTGCGTAGAATACTGGCTGCCTCTCCCTTTTCTTCAGTAATTATGGCGATTAGCAGGTGCTCCGTGCTGATAAACTCATCCTTTAACCGGTCTGCTTCCTCATTGGCCCTGTTGAGCAGCTGTGCCGTGCGTGGGGTGGCATAGATTTGCCCGGTCTCGTAGGCAACCTTCGGCGTTTTGTCCAGGGCTGCTTTTACCTTATCCTTTACGGCGTCAACATCAACATTGAGTTCCTTTAAAATATCGCCAACCAGCCCGTGCTCCTGCATCAGCAGGGCGAGCAGGACATGCTCAACATCCCACTGGCTGTGGTGTAATTGTATGGCCAGTTGTTGGGAAGCAGCAATTGCCTCTCTGGCCTGCTCGGTAAATCTCTCCTGCCTCATCACCTAGTCACCTACCTCTTGCTCTCCAACTGTTTCCTTAGTTGGTTTACTTCGTTCTGTAATTCGCTCATGCGTTGCATCAAGCGCAAAATAACCTCTACCCCGGCCAGGTTAATCCCCATGTCATCAACCAGGGACTTCACCCGGCGAAGTAGGGCGATGTCTCTGTCGGAGTAGAGCCGGATATTTCCCCGGGAGCGGTATGGCTCTATTATGCCAATCTTTTCGTAATAACGCAAGTTGTGAGTGTGCATGCGGAGCATTCGGGCAGCCACGCTGATCACGTAGCGGGGCTCATCGTCTTCATCCAGTATATCTCTGATGTCGCGGTTGTCTCGGTTGGTGGTCATGGTTTGCCCTCCTTCTGGTTAGGCTGGCCGCAACCGGCTGAGCTGCTGGAACAGCTCCCTTTCTTGTGGAGATAACTTGGTGGGTAGGACAATATTCACCTTGGCTAATAAATCACCCCGGCCAGAACTGCCGAGGTGGGGCATACCTTGCCCCTTGAGGCGGAAGACACGCCCGTTTTGAGTTTCGGGGGGGATCTTCAGGGCTAATTTGCCCTTGGGGGAAGGCACCTGGACCTCACCACCCAGTATGGCCACGGTTAGGGGGACATCTATCGTCACCAGTAAATCATCACCCTGGCGTTCAAAGATGGGGTGGGGGCGGACGGAGATTCTGAGGTAGAGGTCACCACTAGCACCACCGTAGCCGGGCTGTCCCTTGCCGGCAAGGCGCACCCGGGAGCCGGTCTTAACCCCGGCGGGGATTTTCACCTCAAGGTGCTTGACCTTGGGGATTACCCCGGCACCGCGGCATGTGGAGCAGGGCAGGTTTTGTATCCGCCCGCTGCCGCCACAGGTGGGGCAGAGTTCTTCTACCTGGAGGCTGATGGTGCGCTGGGTGCCATGATAGGCTTCCTCCAGGGTTATCTCAACGGGAGTCTCAATGTCCTGACCACGCCGGGGGCGGGCTTGGCGGCGGAAGATACCGCCGTGCAGACCCCCCAGCAGCTCGTCAAACAGGCTATCTAAGCCACTCAAGTCATCAGTGGTAAAATGGAAACCGGTGGTGCCGCCACGGCCGAAATCCCAGTAATAAGCCTGCTGCCCGGCCTGCTCGAACTGGTCAGCATATTGCCACTTATCTCCGTACTTATCGTACTTCTTCCGCTTCTCTTCGTCGGAAAGAACCTCGTAGGCCTCGTTTATCTCCTTGAACTTGGCCTCGGCTGACTTATCCCCGGGGTTGACATCCGGGTGGTACTGGCGTGCCAACCGGCGGTAGGCCTTCTTGATTTCCTGCTGGCTGGCATCGCGCCTAACCCCTAATATGTCATAGTAGTTCTTGCTTGCCATGGTTACCTCCACCAATGTCAACATCATTATACCGCTTTCCTAGGAATTTGTCAATAGAGTCTAAGGAAACTTAACAAAATTTTGTTAAGCTGCTATTGAAGGGCACCTCTGGGGGGCTGTAGTGGGGTATCTTTATTGGTTACTGGCGAATTCCCATTGGCAGCAGATATCATCCTGGGCTTTTCTGGGGGGTATTTTTAGGTATTTTACCCGGATATTGGGGTTAATAAGGGAGGTGTATCTCTGGAGGATGGGGGGTCAGCGGTTTGGCAGACATCCCTTTCCCGGCCTTGGCCATCCTTTTCTAGAGCCGTCAGGGTGGGGCAGTGGGTGACGGTCATTGTAGCTCGGTTGGGGGATAGAATTTCCATCTGGTATTGGGTTTGCTGTTGCCGGGGGTAATCTGCAGAATTTTCATCACGCCACAAAGAATTAAAAACTCGCCTAATTATAGCAATCTGTCTCCACTTTTTCAGCTGGTTGCTATCCCCGGTGCTGGCCAGCTGGTGATATCGGGCGGTAATCATATTGACAAGGACTTGTTGTGGTGTGTAACCTATGGGTTGGGGAGGTGCTCGATGAAAAAATGCCCCAATTGTGGACGCCCCACCGCAAGAACCGAGGATTGGGCATGCCAGTGGTGTGGCTATCCACTGTTATCCAAGTCTTACAAAAAGATACCCAAGACATATCGCGAGTTGAGGGAGGAGAGGCTGCCCAAGGCTCAACCGGCGGTGGCGGCCGAAGCCGAAACATCTCAGCCCCCGGGCGGAACCATAGCACCGGTGGTGGCAGCGGAGCCGGAGCCGGAGGCGGTTGAGGCGGTTAAGCCGGAGCCAGAAGCGGAGGAAAAAGCGAAGCGAAGGGCCAAGGCTGAACCCCAACCAGAGCCCGAGGTTACCCCTGAGCCGGAGACAACGGGGGTGGAGGTTGAGGCGGGGCCCAAAGCTGAGGTTACCCCGGAGCCAGAGCTTGAGGTGGAGCCCGAAGCTGAGGTTAC
>CAZAYK010000071.1:0-6965 GCA_964489415.1 uncultured Dehalococcoidaceae bacterium
GCTGCACTTGAGGGATAGCTCGCTGATGGCCTCGTCCATGGCTTGGATGCCCTTCTGGATTTCCTGGCTCTTCTTGCGGAAATCACTTCCCCATTCCCGGGGGAACCGGAGCAAGGGCATGGTGGCCTTGCCATAGCCGATTACCGTCCAGCCAACCAGGGTCTGGATGATATCCCCGGCATCAAGGAGCTTGGCTCCGATGTATTTATGCTTCTTCTCTTCACCGGCACAGAGCAGGTTGTAGAACGGCTCCACTATCATTGAGTTTATCTTGGACAGGTTATTGGCTAATGATGAGTCCTTCCTGACATATCTCTGGTTATCCACCAGGAAGACAGCGTCGGCCACACTATAGGCAGATTTAAGGCAGGTAGCCACATTATAGACAGTTCTCTCCTCGGTAGTCTCTTCATGCTCAAAGGGGAGGATGATGAGGTTGTATACCGGTTTATCCACATAGCGTTCCTTTATCATTTGGGTTAGCACGGCGATGGAGCCGGAGCCAGTACCGCCCGCCGCCGAAGCAACCAGTAAGAAGGCATCAGTCTCAAAGAACCGCTTGGTGGTCCTTATGGCATCAATAACCTTATCGGCATCGTCTTTGGCAATCTCCGCCGCCAGCTCATTGATTTTGCCCACCCCATGTCCGCCGGTCTTGCGCCCGCCGATGAGGATTCGGTTCCGGTAGCCCTTCTTGATGCAGGTTAGCCCGCTGAGGTCGGCGGCATCGGTGTTAACCGCGAAGGTGCCCGTGATAATATCAATCCCACGCCGGCTGTGAGCTCTTCGGTTCAGCCGGGCAAACTCGTCAGCAATCCTGCCACCACATTGCCCTAGACCGACAACCACTAATTTCATCTCTCACCTCGCCGATATTGGATTTCGCTATTTTAAGCATACTGGTAGGAAAATGTCAATTCTTGATACGAAAAATATTCGTAGTACGATAGTGCCAGCGGGAAGCTGTAACCAGACTGTCCGTTATTGAAAAACTAAGCAACCTATACTAGAATGAAGTGAAAATGTTAGCGGTAGGTTAGGCAAGTGTCTGCGGAGTTGATCGAGGGTGTGGAGAGCAACATTGAAGCCTTTGAGAAAGCGGTAGCCAGAGCTGAGGCGCTCAGCAGGGCGGCTCGTGAGGCAGCTGAGGTTTCAACACGGGCGGCTCAGGAGGCAATAAGACAGGCCGAGAAGATAAGCCGGGAGGCAAAGCAGGCCGCCGAGGCATCGGCTAAGGCGGCCCAGGAGGCAGTGGCCCGGGCGGAGCAGATAGCCCGGGAGGCTCAGGAGGCGGCCGATGCTGCGATAAAGGCAGCCCAGGAGGCAATAAGCCGTGCCGAGCGGGCTGCCAAAACCCCCAAGAACGCCGCCAGGGCGACGGCAAAAGCCTTTCAGGAGGCGATAAAGCGCGCCGAGGAGATAAGCAAGGAAGCCATGGAGGCCGCCGAGGCATCGCTGGCTGCGTCTCAAGAAGGGCTAACCCGGGTCGAGGAGATAAGTCAGGAAGCCAAGGCGGCAGCGGATGCTGCCAAGAGGGCATCTCAGGAGGCGGTAAGCCGAGCCGCCGCCGCCGGTAAGGAAGCCAGAGAGGCGGCTGAGGCCTCAGCTAAGGCATCTCGCGAGGCGGCAAACCGTACCGAGAGAATAAGCCGGGAAACCAAAGCGGCTGCCGAGGCGGCTACCCGGCTGGCTAGGGAGGCGGTGAACCGGGCGGAGAAAACAAGCCGGGAAACCAAAGCAGCTGCCGAGGCATCGGCACGGGCAGTCCAGGATGCCAGTAGCCGCGCCGAGGCAACCAGCAAACTAGCCAGAGAAGTGGCTGATGCCTCATTGAAGGCAACTCAGGAGATAATGGCACGGACGGAGCAGGTCAGCCAGGAAGCCCGGGAAGCTAGGGAAGTATCGCGAAGGGAAACCCGGGAGGCGCTAAGTAAGATCACGGAGATAGGGAGGGAGACTAAGGAGGCAACCGAGGCATCAATAACGGCATGTCAACAGGCCGTAGAGACCGCGAAGAGGGTTTCCCAGGAAGCAATAAATCGGGCTGAAGAGATTGGTAATGAGGCCCGGGAAGCCGCCGAGACATCGGCCCGGGAATTCCAGGAGGCAATAGCCCGGGCGGAGGAGATTAACCGGGAGACGAGGGAAGCCATTGAGGCATCAACCAAGGTATCCCAACAGGCAATAGAGGCATTCCTCAAAGCCTCCCAGGAGGCAATAGCCCGGGCAGAGGAGATAAGCAAGGAGTCCCGGGAAGTGGCCGAGAAATCTACCCGGGAGTTTCAGGAGGCTATTGCCCAGGCTGAGGCGATAAGCCGGGAGGCCAGGGAGAAAGCCGAAGCATTGGCTGAGGCGGCGCGGGAGATGGTGGAAGCAGTGGGGCGAGAATCTCGGGAGGCAATGGCTCAGGCTGAGGAGGTAAGCAAGGCGGCTAGGGATAAGGCTGAAGAAGCGGTGAAGGCGGTAAAGGAGGCTGCCGAGACTGCGGCTACGGTCGCCCGCGATGCCGCTGAGGCATCTACCAGGGAGTTTCAGGAAGCGATAAGCCGGGCTGAAGAGATCAGCCGGGAGGCTAAGGAGATGGCTGATTCATCTGCCCAAGCTGCTGAAGAGATGATTGAATCATTGAAGGTAGCTGCTAAGGAATCAGCGGATGCCACCATAAAAGCAGCCCAGGACGCTGCCGAATCAGCAACTAGGGTTGCCCGGGAAGCCGCCAAGATGTCAATCAAGGCCTTTGAGGAAACAATAAGCCGGGCTGAGGCCACCGGTAAAATCGCTCGCGAGGTGGCGGAAACATCATTCCGAGCCTTTGAGGAAATAGTGAAGAAGGCCGGTGACAGGAGTGAAGTAACCGGTGTGGGTGAAGAGGCCCAATTTCCTGAGGAAGTGCTGGACAGGGAGAAAGAGGTAGCCAAGGCGGTGGATAAGCCTTCGGAGGCATCAATAAGGGCAGTTAAGGAAGCAATTAAGCGCGGGGGTAGGGTGGAGGCAGATGGGAAACAGCAATTGTCACGGTCCCGAGGGGAGATTGATGCCCGCTTGGAATTCTTGGCCCGAATGTATGAGGAAAAGCGAGGCAAGCGGAGCGATACCGGACCCGGAGATTCACTGGAGGAGGAAGAGTAGGCAACCAGCGGTCACTGCCTTGGGGCCTGTTATCCGGAATATCAGGGTATTCCATTTAGCCAGAGGTTTGAGCATCTTGACTTTTCCCGGGGCCTAATATAGTATTCGGTTGAACTGCTAGAGACAAACCTAAAGCGGGTTGATGGGTAATTAAATAAGGGCACTAGATAAGAAATAATGGAGTTAAGGAGGTATGCAGTGACCAATCCAGGAAAGCAAACCGAAAAGACCTCTAGCCAGCCTGAGGAGGGGAAGGTAACACCTGAAGAGCAAGCTGCGGAAGTTACTGGCCAGATTGAACAAGGGCCGGTTGAGAAGGCCGTGGAGGAGGCGGCGGAGCAATTTGTCAATCCACTTGATGAGGTTATGCTCCACGCCGAGCAAGCCTATAAGGCCTATATGGAGGCAGAGCGGCAGGTAGCCCGGGCGTATCGACAGAATGAAATACAGGTAACTAAGACTTACACTAAGGCAGAACAGAATATCCAGGAGGCTTATGATGCTGCTGTAAAGCAGGCATTGCAAGCCCGTGAGGAGGCAATAGCCAAGGCCATAAAAGCCCGGGATGAGGCGATAAGAAACGCCGAGAGGGCGTTCCTGGAAAGACAGGAACAGGCAAACAAGGCTTGCGAGGAAGCCATTGCCCAGGCCGTGCAAGCCCGTGACGAGAATCTAGCCAGGGCAAGAAAGGTGCGCGATGAGACTATTGAGCAGGCCTGGCAGATATATTCCAAGATGACAAAGTAAGGCCAACACAGGCTGGGGATAACATTGGCGCCTGGCGGATAGCCCTTACAGCAGTGAAGGGATATCCTTAATAGTAAGATCGATATCTCGCTGCTGGCTGACTAGTCCGGCCTGGCGTTTTTTGATGGCGGCGATCAGGTTCAGCGCTTTAGAGAAGTAGTTCCTGATTTTTTCTACATCGCTAAGTTCGGAAAGAACTACGGTAACATCCAGACCACCTCTATCCCGGGGGTAATCACCGCTGCGGAGCACTGCCTCCGGGGCGAGGTTTTTCAGATAGGTTCCCAGTTCCTTGATCAGATCCATATTGATATCCTTGGCCGGTGCCGAGACAAGGTAAAGGGCCCTCTTGGAGTCAATCGGGTTGCACTTGAGGGATAACCCGCTGATGGCTTCATCCATGGACTGGATTCCCTTTTGGGTGTCAGTCGCTTTATTTCGGAAATCGCGATTTCTCTTAAACAATGACTTGAAGAGCTGGTATCGCGAGTGACCGTAGCCAATTGCTGTCCATCCGGATAATGTCTGAATGATATCCCCGGCATCGAGCATCTTGGCCCCGATGTATTTCGGCTTCTTCTCCTCACCAGCGCAGAGCAGGCTATAAAACGGCTCCGTTATCAGGGCGTTTATTTTGCTGAGATTGCTTAAGACCGGGGCATCTTTTCTGGCAAATCGCTGATTATCGACAAGAATTATAGCGTCGGCTACCAAATAGCTGGATTTAAGGCAGGTAGCCACATTATAGATGGTTCTCTCCTCGGTGGTTTCCTCATGCTCAAAGGGGAGCACGATAAGGTTATATACCGGTTTATCCACATAACGTTCCTTGATCTGTTGGGTCAGTACCGGTATGCACCCCGAACCAGTGCCACCGGCGGCACCGCAGATGAGCAGGAAGGCATCTGTTTCGGCAAAGTTTTTCGAGCTCCTTATGGCATCAATGACCTTATCGGCATCCTCTTTGGCTATCTCTGCCCCTAGTTCATTGATCTTGCCAACACCATGGCCACCGGTCTTGCGGCCACCAATGAGAATCCGGTGGTTGTAGTCAGGCTTGATGCCGGTCAGCCCACTTAAATCAGCAACATCGGTATTGACAGCAAAGGCACCGGTAATGATGTCAATTCCCCGCAGGCTGCGGGATTTTCGGTTGAGCCGGGCAAACTGATCGGCAATCCTCCCGCCACATTGTCCGCAGCCAATGACTACCAGTTTCATCTTTACTCTTGCCCCCGGTTGATTATGCTATTTTCGCATCTTTATACCAGTATGTCAATTAGCAGAGCCAGCCGGTCAATAATCCTTTAGTCCGGTTATCTATAGCCCCCGGTCAGCAATATAGGCACTGAGGTCAGCAAGGCGGCAGCTATAGCCCCATTCATTATCATACCAGGCAAGTACCTTGACCATATTATCCCCGATAACCATGGTGCCCAGGGCGTCCACGATGGAGCTGGCGGGATTGCCCTTAAAATCCATACTGACCAGCTCTTCATCGCAATATTCCAGAATACCGGCCAGGGGTCCCGCCGCCGCAGCTTGAAATGCCTGGTTGACCTGCTCCACGGTAACTTCTTGGTCCAGAACGGCAACAAAGTCAACCACCGAGACGGTGGGTGTGGGTACGCGGAAGGCTAGACCGTGGATTCTACCCTTTAGCTCGGGGATAACCTGGGTGACCGCCTTGGCGGCGCCAGTGGTGGTTGGAATCAAATTCAATGCTGCCGCCCGGGCGCGGCGCAGGTCCCTGTGGAAGGTATCCATCACCCGCTGGTCATTGGTGTAGGAATGGATGGTAGTCATCAACCCCTTGCTCACCCCAAAGCTCTGGTGCAGCACCTTGACTACCGGGGCCACGCAGTTGGTCGTGCAGGAGGCATTAGAGATAATCCTGTGTTTTCCCGGTTGATAATGGTCTTCATTGACGCCGATAACAATGGTCACATCCTCATTCTTGGCGGGTGCGGAGATGATTACCTTTTTGACACCATTATGCAGGTGAGCTGCCGCCTGGGTGGCATCGGTAAACCGGCCGCTGGACTCGATTACTATTTCAACTCCATACTCCCCCCAGGCAATATTCCCGGGATTACTCTCCGAAAATGCCTTGATCTCCTTGCCATCAACAATGATGGCATCACCCCTAGCCTCTACCGTGCCGGGATAGCGCCCGTAGTTACTGTCCCATTTCAGTAGATGGGCATTGGTCTTGGTATCGGTGAGGTCATTGATGGCGACTACCTCTAGCTTGTCCCGGTGGTATTCATTTATTGCCCGGATGGTTAATCGGCCAATGCGCCCGAAGCCGTTGATTCCTATTCTGGTCATCATGCTTACCTCCTTGCTGAGATTGCACCGTTATTGGCTTTGGTTAGCCGGTGATATTTTAGCCCCTTTCGTCGTCGCTGGAGCATATCAAGGAAGGCTTCAATCCTGGTTTGGATATGGGTGGTCAGGGAAAAGTCATCATTTCCTTCTAGGGTGAGAAGGGGCAAATCAATGACATCGCGGAAGATGATATTACCAATTCCCCGGTGACAGAATGCCTGGACATAGTGAATGACACCATCAATCTGCCGGCGGCGGAGCTCGGTGGTGATATCACGTAGGCGGGGATGGATGGAGTAGGGGTAGGTATAGTTAGAATACTGCTCGGCCAGTGATCCTCCCGGCTCGGGCATGGCAAACTGCCGCTGAATCTCATTGAAGACCACCCGGGCGCCGTGATTCTCCAGGTAGTGATACAGGTCACAGGCATAGACCGAGGGCACCCCGATATAGGCGAGACGCAGGGTATCGGCAGGGTAGGGCCGGCGGCGGCGACACTCCGCCAGTAACCTCCGCAGTTCCCGGTAGTACTGGTGGCAGTCCTGGTTAAAATCAGAGGTGGTAACCAGCCACAGGTGGTTCTCCCCGCCGCTGACCAGATTCTCCTTCCAGGTAAGCTCGTCCAGTTGCCAGGCTAGCTCCCGGCAGGGCTGGAGTTGCTCTCTGACGTGACTAGCAGCTTCCACGGTAGTGCCCAGCGTTTCCGCCAGTGACTCTAGGGTTTGTTCCATTTGTCTGGGGTCAGGCTGTTCCGGGTA
>CAZAYK010000072.1:0-6822 GCA_964489415.1 uncultured Dehalococcoidaceae bacterium
TTGGCCCACTCCACATCCTGGGGTAGCTGATAATGCTCTTCAAGGCGTTTGCCGATTTCGGCCAGGAAGAGAATGTCATCATCGGTTATCTTCTGCCGGGCCTGCTCTTCCGGGGTGAGGTTGACCTTAATGTTGGCTTCCTTGGTCTTACCCCCTTCTTCCTTGACCAGTTTCCACTCCTGGCGCTTAATCTCCTTATCAATGATTTTCAAACCATCTTTACTGACCACATAATGGTCAGGGGTAACGTCTCCGGAAACAATCATTTCGCCCAGTCCCAGCACGGCCTCAATAACAATCTTGCTCGGGTCACTGGTGGTGGGCTCAACGGTAAACATGACACCGGCGGCCTCTGACTGCACCATTCTCTGCACGGGAACGGCAATGCCCACCTTGAAGTGGCCAAAGCCCTGTTCCTCGCGGTAGAAGATAGCCCGGGCACCAAAGAGGGATGCCCAACAGCCCTGAACCGCTTTAACCACCTCTTTCTCCCCTTCGATATTGAGGAAGGTTGCCTGCTGACCGGCGAAGGAAGCCTCGGGCAGGTCTTCGGCCGTCGCTGAGGAGCGCACCGCCACCAGCCCCCGGCCCATTTTGATATAGGCTTGCTCAATCTCCTCAGCCAGTTGGGGGGGCATGGGGGTATTCAGGATTATCTGCTGTATTTTGCGGGCAGTTTCCTGAAGTTGCCGGCTGTCATGTACGTCCAGTGGCTCGAGCAGTTCCCGGATTTTGCCGGCAATTTGCGATTCTTGGAGAAAATCAAAGTAAGCACTGGCGGTAACAATGAAACCGGGGGGAACCGGGATATGGGCCTTGGTCATTTCGCCAAGATTGGCACCCTTACCGCCAACGAGGGGTACATCCTTTCGGGTAACCTCGTCAAACCAGACGATTGCTTTCTGTCCCTGTTTCATATTACTCCTTGTTTATGCCAGAGTTTGCTAAGACCGGTGGTGTGTCTATTATACCATAATGCGACGATTTGCCAAATATGAAGTTATTATTAATTCTTAAGGGTTGCCTTTGATTTTAGCCTGTTTAAGGTTTGACAAGGAAAGGTAATATGAAGTAGAATTTACCAGCAGTAACCAAGATATTGGGCAGGGGAACTGGCATGAGAGAGATGACTGTGGACAGCATCCGGGTTAGCCTGATGAATTACCAGCGGGTGGTGATTCTGAAGGAGAAGGCGGCTGACCGCTACCTGCCCATCTGGATCGGTCCCAGCGAGGCTGACGCCATTGCCGTGAAGCTGCAGGGGGTTAGTGTTCCCCGCCCGCTGACTCATGATTTAATGCGGTCCATTATTGACACCCTGGGGGCCACTATCAACTCCATTGTGGTTAATGACCTTAAGAATGATACCTTTTATGCCAAGATCCTGCTCGACGTTGATGGCGAGCAGATAGAGATTGACTCTCGCCCCAGTGATGCCTTGGCCCTGGCAGTCAGGGCCCAGGTGCCCATTTATGCTGAGGAGTCAGTGTTAGATAAGGCGGGCATCTTGCTGGATACGGAAACAGGTAAGCCGGTTATCGAGGAAGGTGAGGAGGTTGAGGGCAGGGAATCCAAGGTTAGTGATGAGGAGATGAAACGGAAGATGTCAGCCTTCTATGATTTCATCAATACCCTGGATTTGGATGACTTTGATAAGCGTAAGTCCTAGCCAGGGCGTTAGCGCAATTCAGGGGCCTAGTTATATGGAAGAAAGACTGCTGAAGAGATTGTTCACCTCCATAAAGTGTGGTTCCTGTGGTCAGAGCTTCAGGTCGGGTGATATTGAGGTTCTGGGGCAGAGAGAGGGAATGTGGTTTCTACGAGCCCGTTGTGCCGCGTGTCATAACCAGTGTCTGGTGGCAGCCATCATCAATGAAGGTAGGGCTGATGTGGTTACCGATCTAACCGAGGCCGAGCGGGAAAGGTTTGCCACTATGGATGTGGTGGGGGCGGATGATGTTCTGGATATGCATAATTTCCTGAAGGACTTTGATGGTGACTTCGCTCGCCTCTTTAGGCAGGGGGAGCCTTGAGGTAACGGTCTCCATTACTGAAGTTACTCAGCGAGCCCTGAAGCGGGGAAGGTCAGGGCTTTTTTATGGCCATAGTTGGTGGTCAACCGAGGTGTGGTGGCTATTGACCTGATATGGCATATCTGGTATGCTGCCTAGGGGGGAAGGGTGGAGTTAGCATGAGCAGGTGGGTAGCAGCACTGAGGTTGACCGGGGTGGGGTTTTTCATCGGCATCAGTATCGTTGCCGGCGTGGCAATTGGCCTCTGGATGGATGATAAGCTGGGTAGCGGCCCTGCTTTTATGATAGCGGGATTAGTCCTGGGAGTTGTTGTTGCCGTTTACGGGGTTTATCGGATGTTGTTACCTCTGTTGAAAAACGGGCAGAACAAGGAGCAAGGTTAGTGCCGCGGAAAGGCTGTTTAGGTTGTTCGTTTCCTGTCTTGGTTCTGGTGGTGCTCCTTTTCCTGGCGCTATTTATCATCGGCTTCCTTAGCGGTCCTCTGGGCAAGAATCTGGTGGGTGACTTCGGGTTACCCTTTGGTCTGGCACGGCCCGAGCCCAGCCTACCCGCGGAGACCGTGTTTCACATCTTTGGCTTCCCCATTGCCAATAGTGTTATTGCTGCCTGGATAACAATCGTCTTTCTGGTGGTTTTCTCCTATGTGGTGACTCGCCGCATGAAGATTGTGCCGGGCAGGTTGCAGTGTATCTTTGAATCCCTGCTCGGCTGGCTGTATAACCTGTGCACCAGTGTTGCCGGGGAGGAAAACGGGCGGCGTTTCTTCCCGGTGGTGGCGACAATCTTTCTGTTTGTTGCCTTCAATGCCTGGTTGAGCCTGATTCCCGGGTTTGGCTCAATAGAAATCGTTAATGCTGAGGGGCACCATGTGCATCTGCTCCGCGGCGCCAACACCGATATTAATATGCCGCTGGCCTTGGCCTTGGCTTCCTTTTTCTTTGTGGAATACTTTGGTCTGAAGACACTGGGCATCCGCTATCTGAGCAAGTTTATCAATGTGGGGCAGTTTTTTAGGGGTCTGGGGCATATATTCCGGGGCAGGGTTCGGGATGGTTTCTCCGGGTTGTTTACCGGCTTCATTAATATCTTTGTCGGCATTTTGGAGGCACTGAGTGAGTTTGTCCGCATTGTTAGCTTTACCTTCCGTCTCTTTGGCAATATGACTGCTGGTGAGATATTGTTGCTCATCGCCATGTTCCTTATCCCGTGGCTCTTTGCTCTGCCTTTTTACGGGCTTGAGTTGCTCGTTGGCTTTGTTCAGGCACTTATCTTTGGAGGGCTGACCCTGGTCTTTCTTACCTTGGCAGTGGCTCACCACGGAGGTGAGTCTAGTTAGGCAGGTAATTTAATAATTCTAATTAGCAGGAGGTAGCGAATGGACCCAGTGACAATGAAATTACTGGCAGTGGGGTTGGCGGCGAGTCTCGGCTTCTTCGGACCAGCACTGGCTATTGGGCTTATTGGCTTCTCGGCGCTGCAAGGCATAGCCCGCAATCCTGAGGCAAGTGGTCCCATAATGACTAACATGATACTGGTTACCGCCTTTGCCGAGGCTATCGGGATCTATGCGCTGATCGTAGCTGTTATTCTGGCGATGATTGTATAGTGATTATTTAAGGAGGCTGTCATGGGACAGGAAGGACTACCTCTTTCTATGGGCATTATTATTGCCGCGTCCATCTTGGGGGTAACATTTATTGTGGCTATGCTCCTATTGGCGGTGCTCTCTGTCTAAGCAAGCCTTCGCCGCTTGGGGAGAGAACCAGTCAGATATTGAGGAGGAGAAATGGGCGGTCTTGCTGACCTTGGAATAAATTTTCCCACCCTAGTAGCCCAGATCGTTAATTTTGCGGTTCTTTTTGGCCTTTTGTACCTGGTCGCCTATAAGCCGGTCATGCGGATGATTGATAGGCGTTCCCAGACCATCAGGGAGGGTATGGAGCAGGCGGAGGCAATGAAGGAGCAGGCAGCCCGTACCGAAGAGGAGATTAAAAAGCAGCTTGAGGCGGCCAGCAGGGAGGGGCAGGAGAGGATTGCCCGGGCAGTGCAGATTGGGGAGGAGTTAAAACGGAAGGCGGAAGAAGAGGCCCGGCAGGAGGCAGAGATTCTTATCGCTCGGGCACGTAATGAGATTCAGCAGGAGCGGGATGAGGCTATCGGTGAGCTGCGTAAGGAATTTGCTGACCTAACCATAATGGCCGCGGAGAAGGTCATTGAGCGCTCTCTGGATAAGAAGGCGCATCGCCAGCTAATTGATAGGGTGCTGGAGGAGAGCTCATCGCTAAAGAAAAGGTGATTTCTATTACCGTTGAGGGAGGATAATGGCCAGACAAGCTTATGCCCGGCGCTATGCTCAGGCAGCTTTTCAGATTGCGCTGGAGAGAAATGAGTTGGACCGGTGGCAGTCTGACCTGGGTAAAGTGGTCAGTGTGATGGCGGATGCTGACCTGGTGGCTTTTCTGGAGAGCCCCCGGTTCCATTTTGAGGAAAAGGTCCGGCTACTTTCCACGCAGCTGGCCGGGATAAACCCCTTGGTCCTGAATCTGGTCTGCCTGCTGATTACCAAGGGCAGGCTGGACATAATCAGTGATGTTGCCGATGAGTACCAGCGCCTGCTGGACAGCTACCGTGGCATCGAGCGGGGTGAGGTGATTACTGCCATCCCCCTTGACGAGGCTGACCGGCAAAGGCTGGCTGATTTACTGGGTAGCCTCGTCGGTAAGAAGGTGGTTGTCAAGGCTGAGGTGGATGCTGGCTTGCTCGGTGGGGTGGTTGCCCGGGTGGGGGGTAAGCTGCTGGACGGGAGTACCCGCAGCAAGCTGCTGGCTCTGAAGAAGGAGCTAGCTGGTGCCCAGAGGTAAGGTGCCCCAGCCAATAGGGGGCGGATTGCCTGAAGTAAAGTGAGTGTAGGAGGCGAAAATGAATAAATTAGAGGTTTTAAAAAGGAGTCCTTTTGTTCGTGAGTTGGCTGATGAGCAACTGGAGAAGCTGGCGGAGATGTGCTATGAGGAGGTGTATGAGGTGGGGGAATGCCTGGGTAAGCAGGGCAGGATCGAAGAGAAGGTATTCCTGATTGAGGATGGCTTGGTCGGGCTTTATTTGGAACTGGGGCCAATGAGCGAGCGCCTCATCCAGTCAGCATCCAGCTATGAAATGGTGGGCTGGGGGGCGATGCTCCCCCCCTATCGTTGCACCGTTACCGCCAAGGCCATTGAGACCACCCGGACATTAACCTTCAGCGGGCAGGAGCTAGTGGGGCTGTGTGAGCAGGACCCGGTGATTGGTTATAAGGTTTATCGGGGGGTGGCCTCGGTGATGGCTACTAGGCTGCGTAATGCCTATACCCAGTTAATGGGGACTACCATACAGGATTTTTAGGTGAGGCAAGTAGTGTGTGCCGGTCAGCACTGCGGCTTTCCTGGGATTCCACCTGGGGGTAAGGCAGGGTTCAAATAAAATAATCACCTGAATAGTCGGCTTGTGGTTTTTGCAGAGGGTAAAGACACTAAGCAAGCTTTGGTAGGAAGAGGAGATTAGTGATGGAAAATAACAAGGTAATCATGTCAATGATGGGGGAGACGAGGGTATTCCCTCCCCCCGAGGAATTTCGTAAAGCGGCTCATATTAAGAGTCTCGATGAATATAGGGAGATCTACCAAAGGTCCCTGGCTGATCCGGAGGGTTTCTGGGGTGAACTTGCTGAAGAGAACCTGGATTGGTTTAAGAAATGGGACAAGGTTCTGGTTGAGGACTTTAAGGAGGCAAAGCATGCCTGGTTTGTTGGGGGTAAGCTTAATGTTTGTTATAACTGCCTGGATCGGCATCTGAGGACATGGCGGAAGAATAAGGCAGCCATCATCTGGGAAGGGGACGTTGGTGACACCCGGATACTGACCTATCAGCAGCTTTACCGTGAGGTGTGCAAGTTTGCTCGGGTATTAAGGAAGGCAGGGGTAGCTAAGGGTGACCGGGTTGCCATCTATCTACCCATGATTCCTGAGTTGCCCATTGCCATGTTGGCCTGTGCCCGGATTGGCGCTATTCATAGCGTGGTTTTCGGGGGTTTTAGTGCTGATGCCCTGAGGAATAGGGTGCTTGATTGCGGAGCCAAGGTGTTAATCTGCTGTGATGGTTACTATCGCGGTGGCCGGGTTATGCGGAGTAAGGACAATGCTGATCAGGCCCTTGACCACTGCCCCGATGTAAAGAGGGTGTTTGTGGTGAGGCGGGCGGGGATCGGGATCAACATGAAGGAGAGGCGTGACCACTGGTGGCATGATGAGATGGCGGCTGAGGATATCAAACCGTCATGCGATGTGGAGATAATGGATGCCGAGGATCCCCTCTTCATTCTATATACCAGTGGCAGTACTGGTAAGCCCAAGGGGGTAATGCATACCCAGGCGGGTTATTTGCTCTATGTCATGCAGACCCTGAAGTGGATATTTGATGCCAAGGAGGAAGATACCTACTGGTGCACCGCGGATATTGGCTGGGTAACCGGGCACAGCTATATTGTCTATGGCCCGCTGGCACTGGGGATGACCACGGTGGTTTTTGAGGGGGTACCCACCTACCCCCACCCGGACCGGTTCTGGGATATAGTGGAGAAGTATCAGGTTAATATCTTCTATACTGCCCCCACTGCCATCCGCGCCGTGATGCGGGAGGGGGAGGAGTGGCCCAATAAGCATGACCTGAGTTCGTTGAGGATTCTGGGCACCGTGGGCGAGCCCATAAATCCGGAGGCCTGGATGTGGTACTACAATGTGATCGGGAAGGGGCGATG
>CAZAYK010000073.1:0-6779 GCA_964489415.1 uncultured Dehalococcoidaceae bacterium
GGAGTTCAGACGTGTGCTCTTCCGATTACAACAATATCTGGTTTGGCTTCCACCACGTGCTCCCGGGTAATCTCAGTACCCAACACCACCGGTATCCTTAACCTCTCCAGGGAACGTTTCAAGTACTTGGTGAATGCGGCATAACCCTGTTTGCCTGGTGTCATGCTGGCTATGTTCCACTGCCCGCCAAGCTCTTCGCCTTTCTCATACAGGCACACCTGATGGCCCCGCATCGTCAGGAGTATTGCCGCCTGCATACCAGCTAGTCCTCCCCCAACTACCATTATCTTCTTCGGGGATTGGGTGCGGCTCAGGGGGAGAGCAGACTCCTGGTACAGGAAGGGATTCACCGTACAGGAACGCCACAGGGAGTTCAAGCAGTTATTGCAATACACGCATCGGCAGAGGTCTTCCATGTGTCCGCGGCGAAGCTTATCGGGTAGCTCGGGGTCAGCCAGCAAGGGACGGCCGAGGGCGATGAAGTCAGCCTGGCCGTTTCTAATTGCCTGCTCGGCTAATTCCGGACCTATCTTACCGGCAGCTATCACCGGCACCCTCAGTGCCTGTTTCACCTGTTGTGCCACGGGTAGCACAACACCTTCAGGGGTAAGATAAGACGGTGCCATCAAGGTGGACCAGTACTCCAACCCCGAGGAGATGCTGATCGCATCGGCGCCGGCTGATTCTAGGATCAGTGCCTGCTGAACTACTTCGGCAACGGTAATTCCGCCGGCAACGTCATCATCGCCGTTTATCCTTACTATGATGGGGAATTCCGCCCCCACCTTATCCCGTATTTGCTCAACAATTCGGCGGGCAAAACGCGCCCTATTCTCAACACTACCACCATATTGGTCATTCCTGCGGTTAACCGCGGGGGATAGAAAGGTGCTTACCAGGCAGCCATGGCAGGCATGCAGTTCCACGGCATCAGCCCCGGCCGCTTTGGCTCGGTAGGCAGCCTGGGCAAAGTCCTGCACGTATCGGTCAATATCTTGCTGGGTTATTTCCTGATAGGGTTTATCTCGGGTCATCCGGGGCATTACTTGGGGTACCTTTATTGACATGTCCTTGGGCACTGATGGTAACACCAGGAGTAGCATACCGGGATGCATCAGTTGAATGGCCACCTGGCTACCCTGCCGGTGTATGGTCTCCACCAGCCGGCTCACGCCGGGTATGAATTTGTCATCATATAACCCCAGGGAGTAGGGCATCACCCCGTCGGAGCTGACGGCGGCAAACTGGCTGACAATAAGCCCCACACCGCCTTGAGCCCTCGCCCGATAGTAATCAAGCATGGCGGGGGTAACGTAGCCGTCATCATCGGCGAGGGAATTGCCCATCGCGGGCATGATAAGCCGGTTCTTAAGCCGCATTTGGCCAATGGTACCCGGCTGGAATAGGGCAGGGAGCCTTTCGGTGTCTGAATTACTCACCACAGGTGACCTCCTCTCCTGGCTGATGTGGGGGCTGGCTTGCCTTTCGGGCACTGGCCAGGTAGTTATCTTCCTCGTCACAGATGCTTATTTCACCAAACCCCGCCGATGACAGCAGCTCTCGTAGCTCATTTTCTTCGGGGATGAGGTCATTGTGGACTTCAGGTATCTGGCGGTGGATCTGGTTGATTGTGGTTCGGCTTGAGGTGTGGCAGATGAACAGCCGCCCCCCCTTCTTCAGCACTCGGTTAATTTCGCGGAGTGCCTTGGGCTTGTCCTGGAAGTGGGGGAAGCTGGAGTAGCAGACCACGGTGTCAAAGGTTTCATCATTAAGCCGGGAATTAGTAATATCGGCACAAATATACTCGATGTTTCCTGGAAAGCCCTTGGCCCGGGCTCTGTTTAGCATCTCCTCGGCAAAGTCAAGGCAGACCAGCCTTCCCTTTTCTCCGATTCGGCTCAGGATAAACGGCACAAACACGCCGGTTCCGGTACCCACATCAAGCACGGTAGAACCAGGCTCAATGTCTAGGCGTCGGGCCATATTCTCCAGCTTGGTAACATCCCTTTCGGCAATGGTTTCGTCCCATACTTTCGCCTTCTCGTTGAAGTATGCCTTGGTCACTGTGTTTCCTCCGTGATTGCCTTCGGCTGCCACCCCTTTACCCTTCTCTTGGGGGAGAGAATCGCTGCCAGCAGGAAGATCACTGATGAGGTAACCACTATGGTAGCGCCGCTGGGGATGTTGAACAGGTAGGAGAGCAGGAGTCCCATCCAGCCGGAAACAACTCCAAAGGTTGCCGAGAGCAGGAACATCCGTTTCATGCTGTAGGTAAGCTGATAGGCCGCTGCGGCGGGATTAAGGATGAGGCTGAAGATGAGCATCCCGCCAATAGAGCGGAGCGTTGCCGTTATTGTGGCTCCGGTCAAGAATAAAATGCCATACAAGACGAATGTGGCCGGGATGCCCACGGAAAGGGCCATGTCACGGTGAAAGACGGTGGCTTGCACCTCCTTGTAGAACAGGAAAACCAGCCCCACCACCAGGGCAGCCACGATCCCCAGGAGTATGACGTCCCCCCGGGTATTGGTGAGGATGCTGCCCCAGAGCAGTTCCAGGGCCCCGGATTTGGTGCCGGGCATCAGCCCCATAAACAGGAAAGCCAGCCCCAGCATCAGGGAGAAGATGACGCCTACTGAGGTTTCCGGGTTGAGTTCACCTCGGTCGGCAAGGGGGCCAATAATGGCGGCTGCCAGCAGGCTGAGACCGAAGGCGCCTATCAGGGGGTTGAAGCCCAGCCACAGACCGAGCAGGGCCCCGGCAAAGGCAGCGTGGGACATACATACCCCGATGAAGGGCATATGCATTAGCACCACAAAAACGCCTACCGTGGCGCAGGCAATGCCGCCGAGGAAGGCGGAGAGGATGGCGTTCTGCATAAATTGGTAGCCCAAAATGGAGAGGTCCAAGGGTAAGTCTCCTTCGTCCTTAGACTGAAACGGCTTCCTGGCGCCTTTTTCTCACTTCGGCGATGGATATGTCGTAGAGGCGGCTGAGATTGTCATCGCTAAGTACCCTATCCGGAGCCCCCTGGGCCCAGATAGTGCCTTCCTTCATCAGCACAACACGGTCACAGGCAATGGGGAGGCTGCTGAGGTCATGGGTGACGAATAGGGTGGTCAGCCGCCGCTGCTGGTGAATTACCTTGACCAGCTCCAGAAGGTCGGTCTGTGCCCGCCAATCAAGTGAGGCAGTGGGCTCATCAAGGAGGAATATCTCCGGCTCCTGAACCAGGCAGCGAGCTAGCGCCACCCGTTGTTGCTCACCCCCAGAGAGGTGACCGATGGGGCGCTGGGCAAGGTGGGTCATCCCCACCAGTTCCAGTGCCTCATCTACAATCTCCCAGTCACGCCGGTGGGGTCTTTTGACCAGGCCCAAAATTCCGTAGCGCCCAATCAATACCACCTCGCGAACACTCATCGGCATCCTGGGGTCAATGTTCTCAACCTGGGCTACATAGCCCACCCGTTTGCGCAGGCAATGGCCATTGCCCGTGGTGAGGTTGTTACCCAGTACCCGCACGCTGCCGCGCCGTAGTTTCCCCAGCCCATTGATTATGGTGAGGAGGGTGGTCTTCCCGGCGCCATTGGGCCCGACGATACCGACAAATTCCCCGGCGTTGACCCTGAGGGAGACTCCCCGCAGGGCGACATCCTCCCGGTAAGAAACTACGGCATTCTCAATTTCAATAATTGGCTCATCCATTATATTAACTCTTGCAGTCTAGTGCCCTAGTGCCTCCATTATTAACCTAATATTGTAGTCAATGGCTTTCTCCCAGGTCTCGGTGTTGTCAACGGCGCCGGGGAAGTTGGACAGGATTACCCTCGGGCACCCCAGTTCCTCAGCAATCCCGGCTCCGGCATCCTTGCCGCTCTGCAAATTGTCAATGATCAGGCTGACATTGGCTGCCTTACCCTTGTCCACCAGCTCTTTTACCACCTGAGGGGTCAGTGAGTCGGGGCGTCCGTAGGTAGCCACAATGTTGAGCCCCGCCCAGCTGACAAAGCCGGCCTGCATCTGGGCGCAGATAACGTTGACCTGGGAGGGGTTTAGCGGGGCAATCCTGGCTTTTATCTCTGCCTCTAGGGCAGAAATCTTGTCCTTGTATTCTGCGGCTAACTGGTGGTAGTAGGTGCTGTTTTCGGCATCAACCTGGGCCAGGGCGTTGGCAATCTTATCCGTGGCTGCTTTCTGTACCGGTGGGGTCATCCAGTTATCATTCTCCCCAACCTTAACATTAATCTTGACTACGGTAAGGTCAGGATTATTGGCTGATGCGATTAAATCCTGGGAGAACTTCTCCCCCTGCCAGCCGTGGAGGAGGAAGAGGTCGGCATCAGCCAGCTTCCGGATATCACCGGGCTTGATATCAAAATGCCCCGGGCATTGGGCTGGCGGGATGATATTAACCACATCCACCTTATCACCACCAACCCGCTGGACTATCTGGGCGATCAGGGAGGTGCTGGTAACCACCTTTAGTTTTGGGCTGCCAGCGGGGGAGCAACCAGCAACAAGGGCACCAGTAATAAGGACAAGAACCAGGATAATTGCGGTTATGCCACTAAGCCTTTTCATAGATTGTTGATTCCTTTCTAGGTCAATATGGTAATAATCAATGTGGTAATAATCAAGGATAAGTGTTTGCGATTTATACTATTTGCAACTAGTTGCATCAGATAGGCAAAAAATTAAATGTCTTTATTTAGTCAGCTTTCTGCCTACAGGCGTGGCACAGGCCAGTGACCACCATATGCTTGAAGTTAGTGTGAAAACCATATTTTTTCTCAAGGATTGCCTCTATGGGGGCGAACAGGTCTTCATCGCAATCAATGCTTTTGCCGCAGGAGCGGCAGACCAGGTGGTGGTGGTGGCCTTCTTCAGCATGGTGATAGATGGCTCTCCCACCGATCTCACTCTTATACACGCACCCCAATCTCTCGAGAAGCTCCAGTGTCCGGTATATGGTTGATTTGTTGACCCCGGGCACTTTGGTCTGGACATAGGCAATGATTTCCTCGGCAGTGAGGTGACCCTCATAGTCGTGGATAATCTCCAGAATCAGCCGACGCTGGGGGGTTAACTTCAGCCCCTTTTCCTTGAGGGTAATAGCGCAACTCATCGGTAATGCACCTAGTTGCAATTGTAATCTATCCGGCGGTGGTTGTCAATAGCGGGGTTGCTTGACGGGCATCATCAGACGTAATAAACTTATGCCATAAATTACCGGTGAGGGATAAACCCGGGTAAAGCTGGATAAACGCCTTCCCGTTAACAAGTAGTGGATTTGGCTGAAAAATGGCGAAGAGGATTTCCTTACCGTTAAATGATGAGATTTTGCCGGAACTGAGGGCAGGGGATGAGGTCCTGCTTAATGGCGTTATATATGCGGCTCGTGATGCTGCCCATAAGAGAATGGCTGAGGCTTTAGAGCAGGGCAAGCCCTTGCCGTTTGACATCAGGGGGCAGACCATATATTATATGGGCCCCTCGCCAGCTAAGCCAGGGAGACACATCGGCTCGGCGGGGCCGACCACCAGCAGTCGGATGGATGTATATACTCCCCCCCTGTTAGCGGCGGGGCTGAAGGGGATGATTGGTAAGGGGATGCGCTCTCCCCAGGTAAAAAATGCACTAAAGAGGTATAAGGCAGTCTATTTGGCGGCGGTGGGTGGTGCCGGGGCTCTCCTCTCCAAGAGTATCAAGAAGTCAGAAGTGGTGGCTTATGAGGAGCTAGGACCGGAGGCAGTGCGCTGCCTTGAGGTTGAGGACTTCCCGGTTATTGTTATCAATGATATTTATGGCGGGGACCTCTACGAGCAGGGCAAACGGCAATACCGGAGGATATAGGTAGGTCAGGGTTTGAGGTGAAGGTGATCCGTGAATAAATATGATTATATCATCGTTGGTAGTGGCATTGCCGGGCTGTACACTGCCCTGCTGGCTAAGGAGCAGGGCAGTGTGCTTATTATGACCAAAGGCAGTATTGATGACTGCAATACGAGGTATGCTCAGGGCGGGATTGCGGCGGCAATAGGCGGCGATGATTCCCCTGAGCTTCACCTGCATGACACCATTGCTGCCGGAGATGAGCTATGTGATGAGGAGGCGGTGCGCATACTGGTCAATGAGGCCCCCGCCCGGATTAGCGAGCTGGTTAATTTCGGGGTTCCCTTTGATACCCTTGACGGGAAGATAGCCCTGACCATGGAGGCAGCCCATAGCGTTCCCCGAATTTTGCATGCCGGGGGTGATGCTACCGGGGAGTATATTGAGACCACCCTGAGCCGGCGGGTGCGGGCGAGCAAGATTGCGGTGCTGGAAAATTTTCTGGCTACTGAGATTCTGGTAGATGAGGGGCGGGTCAGGGGAATAAAAGCCCTGGATTGCCGGACGGGTTCCATTGAGGAGTTTGGTTGCCGCTATCTGGTTTTGGCCACCGGTGGTGCCGGACAGCTGTATAAGTTCAACACCAATTCTGATGTTGCCACGGGTGATGGGATTGCCCTCGCCTTTAACGCTGGTGCGGAGATAATGGACCTTGAGTTCTTCCAGTTTCATCCCACGGCATTACGGTTACCTGGGGTGCCCCCGTTCCTCATTTCCGAGGCAGTCAGGGGGGAGGGGGGTGTCCTGCGCAATGTTGAGGGTTACCGCTTTATGCCCGACTATACCCCCGACGGTGATCTGGCACCGCGGGATGTGGTAACCCGCAGTATTATTTATGAGATGCAGAAGACGGGTTCTGACCGGGTTTTTATTGATGTTACCCATCT
>CAZAYK010000074.1:0-6773 GCA_964489415.1 uncultured Dehalococcoidaceae bacterium
GGCCTTCTCCAGCCGGCGGGCCCGGTGGAGCACGGTAGGTCGCCAAGCGCGGTATATTTCCTGCACTTCCTCGGGGATTTCAATATACCGTTCTTGACTGACCTCCTGCTTAATCAACTCCATGGGGAACAGGGGTTTGAGGTCATCAGGGGTTATTGGCTTGCCGGTGGCGGGGTGCAAAACCGGTGGTAATGGTTCGGGTAGGTCAGGTTGCACATTATACCAATGGGTCGGCATGTCTTTTTCATCAAGGATATACTTGGTTCGTTCCATATCTTCCTCCTTATAGTGTGGCGTTGTTGGTTTAAAGCCCCATTTCTCTCCTCGGCCTCAGGGAGGCCAGTACCAGGACATGGTTGACATTTTGGTTAAAACCTCCTTTATTCCTGGTCAGTAAAAAATTTCTCCTGCCCCGTGAAGGGGCAGGAGATTTACTTCCGCGGTGCCACCCTTCTTGACCGCCGCCACTATGGTGGCGGCAGCCATCTCTTTCAGGTACGGAGACCCCAGTTTACTGAACGGGCTCGATACCCTAGGATCTGATAACGCTTCCCCGGCGGCAAAGCCTACTCGATAACCCAGCGGTTACTTTCGGTTTGCGGCTCCCAAGTCCATTCAGCTTCTGCGCCAGCATCGGCTCACACCTTACCCGACTCTCTGTGCCTCGCTGGAAGCCTACTAGTCTTGTTCACAGCCTTTACACTATTCTGTTTCCCGCCATATTAGCATTCTGTGGCTGGCTTGTCAAGGGGGTGAATCGCGGTGAATATTGCTGCTCGGAAACCAGTATGCTATACTGTTAACGGCCGGAAAGCTAGCGATTAATCTACTTACAGGGGGGCAAATACCTTGCCAGATACAGCTACCATCAAGCAACTATTAGAGGCTGGGGCTCACTTTGGGCACCAAACCGGGCGCTGGCACCCCCGGATGAAGAATTATATCTTTACCAAGCGCAATGGCATCCACATCATCGACCTGGAGAAGACGGCGGTGATGTTAGATAAGGCCTGTGAGTTTGTCCGGGAGCTGGTCGCCGAAGGTAAGACCATTCTTTTTGTCGGTACCAAAAAGCAGGCTCAGGAGGCGGTGGCGGAAGAGGCGCAGCGCTGTGGTATGTACTATGTTAATCAGCGCTGGCTGGGGGGGATGTTGACCAACTTTGCTACCATTCAGGCCCGGATTGACCAGCTGGTTCGTCTTGAGGACCAGCAGGCACGGGGGGAATTCGGCCATCTATCCAAAAAGGAAGTCCTCAAGCTGGGGGAGAAGGTGGCCAAGCTTAACCGGCAGATGGGTGGTTTTAAGGAGATGACGGAACTGCCCGGGGCCCTGTTCATTATTGACCCGATCAAGGAAAAGATTGCGCTAGCCGAAGCCAAGCGGGTGGGCATACCGGTAATCGCCACCGTGGATACCAATTGTAACCCTGACGAGATAGATTATCCCATCCCGGCCAATGATGATGCCATCCGAGCCATCAGGCTGATCTGCAGTAAAATCGCTGATGCCGTAATTGAGGGTAAGACCAGCGTGGCGATGGCTCCCGCCGGGGAGGAGGCAGAGAAGGAGGCGGGGGAAACTGAGGCGGCGGCCATTACCGAGCCGTTTATTTTTACCCCAGATGAGGAATAAGGAGGAGAAGTTGGAAATCTCGACGGAGATGATTAAGGAGCTGAGAGAGAAGTCAGGTGCGGGTGTTATGGAGTGCCGCAATGTCCTGATGGGGTGTCAGGGAGATATGGACAAGGCGCTCAAGGTGTTAAAGGAAAAGGGTTTGCTTAAGGCGCAGAAAAAGGCGGAGCGAGCTACCACTCAGGGGCTGGTTGCTGCCTATATTCATACCGGCGGGCGTATTGGTGCCATGGTTGAGGTTAACTGTGAAACCGATTTTGTTGCCCGGACTGATGAGTTTCAGGAGATGGCTCACTGCCTGGCCATGCAAGTGGCGGCGATGAACCCCCAGTTTATCTCAGCAGAAGAAATACCCGATGGAGCTGATGTTGACCCCCAGACAGCTTGCTTGCTGTGTCAGCCGTATATTAAGGATCCCACCCTGACGGTACAGGACCTCATTGCCGGGACAATAGCTAGGGTGGGAGAAAATATCAGGGTACGCCGATTTGCTCGATTTGAATTAGGCAACTGAGACCGGGAAATGCCTGAGGCCAAGTATAAGCGGGTGCTGCTCAAGCTTAGTGGGGAGGCGTTTGGTAGAGGTGGTGTTGGCATTGATACCCCTACCGTGAGCAAGATTGCCCGGCAGGTTAAGGATGTGATGGTGATGGGGGTTAGCGTTGGCATCGTGGTTGGCGCCGGTAATATCTGGCGGGGGGCGGAGGCTGAAGCCAGCGGGATGGAGAGGGTTACCGCCGATTATGCCGGTATGCTGGCGACCATCATCAATGCCCTCGCCCTGCAGGATGCCCTGGAGAAGGAGGGGGTAATTACCCGAACCCAATCGGCAATCAATGTCCAGCAGGTTGCCGAACCGTATATCCGGCGCCGGGCTATCCGCCATCTGGAGAAGGGCCGGGCGGTTATCTTTGCCGGCGGTACCGGTAACCCCTATATGACTACGGACACGGCGGCATCGCTGCGCGCCATCGAGATTGGGGCTGAGGTTCTGCTGATGGCCAAGAATAACGTGGACGGTGTTTACAGTGCCGACCCCCAGAAAGAGCCGGGCGCCAAGAAGTTTGACAAGCTCACCCATCTTGAAGCCCTGAACCTGCGCCTGCAGGTAATGGATGCTACCGCACTGTCCTTGTGTCTGGAAAACAAGCTGCCCATAATCGTTTTTGACCTGCAGGCACCCCGGGGCATGGAAAGGGCAGTAATAGGAGAGCGCATCGGGACGCTGGTCTGCAGTGAGTGAGCCAATGGTTAGCCAGATTTTTCACCGAACTGAAGAGAAGATGCAGGCGGCTATTGAGGCATTTAAGCACGAGCTGGCCACCATCCGCACCGGCCGGGCTACCCCTTCCCTAGTTGAGCATCTCAAGGTGGAGTATGCCGGGGTGCCCCTGCCGCTAAACCAGCTGGCGGTCATCTCCGCACCCGAAGCCAGATTGCTGGTCATTCAGCCCTGGGACCGGGGCAGTATTAGCAGCATTGAGAAGGCAATCCTGAAGTCTGACCTCGGCCTCAATCCATCCAATGATGGTAATGTCATCCGGATAAATATCCCCCCCCTCAGCGAGGAGCGGCGGAAGGAACTGATCCGGGTGGTGCGCCGGAGGGTTGAGGAGAGAAAGGTAGTGGTGCGCAACCTGAGACATGATGCCATGGATGAGCTGAAGAGGCTGGAGAGGGAGAAGGAAATATCTCAGGATGAGCATAGACGTGCCCTGGACCAGCTGCAGCGGCTCACTGACCGCTTTATAATGGATATCGAGCAGATTGGCAAGGATAAGGAAAGTGAGCTCCTCGGGGTCTAGCCGGCATCTTGCCGAATTATGCGGGAAACGGGTGGTCAAGCAGTGAATGCCCCGGCAAGGGTCAACAAAACCCCTTATCTTCCCGAGCATATCGCCTTTATTATGGATGGGAATGGTCGGTGGGCGGAGCAGCGGGGACTACCCCGATTGGAGGGGCATCGGGCGGGGGTGGAAAATGCCAGATCGGTGGTGGACTGTCTTAACCGATACCATATTAAGTGCGTTACCCTCTACGCTTTTTCCACAGAGAACTGGAGCCGGCCCAGTGATGAGGTCAGCGGGTTATTACACCTGTTACAAGAGGCAATTGAGGTGGAGAGTGCCAGGCTTCATGAGAAGGGGGTCAGGCTGCGGCATCTGGGCAGCAGCCAGGGGCTGTCTGCTGAATTGCAGCAGGTGATTGGTCGGGCCGTTGAGCTGACCAAAAACAATACCGGGATGATGGTTAACTTCGCCTTTAATTACGGGGGGCGCCTTGAGATTGTGGAGGCGGTGCGCCGCGTGGTAGCCGATGGTGTTCCCCTTCAGAGCATCGACGAAGGGTTGTTTAGCAACTACCTGTACACCGCTGGCCTCCCCGATGTTGACCTGGTCATCCGTACCGGGGGCGAGATCCGCACCAGTAATTTCTTAATCTGGCAGACAGCTTATAGTGAGTATTATTTTACCCCGGTTCTCTGGCCGGACTTTGATGAGGCCGAGCTGGATAAGGCCCTGCTCGCCTATAGCCAGCGGCAGCGGCGCTTTGGCGGGCTGAAAACAGGGCTTTCCCCATCAATCCCCTCGTCTTTCCCCTCACCCTAGCCGTCCCGAGAAAGGGATAATAGCCTTGTCAGACGGGTTACCTTCTTCTATAATTACTTGACCGTTAGTTTATTGGGTAGCGCATGCTGAAAAAAAGGGTCATAACCGCACTGGGTGGCCTGCCTTTCCTGATTGCCGCTATCTGGTGGGCGGCACCACTACCGTGGTTTACCGTATTAGTCGCTATCTGGGGACTGGGGGCTGGCGTTGAGTTTTACCGGATTTCGGCGGTCTCCAAGGTGCCCCCGCTGTTCTATCTGGGGTTAATCTGGGCCCTCTTGTTTATCATAAGCCCCCATTTTGATTATGGTTTCCTGGTCCCGTTGCTCTTGACCTCAGCAGTAGTCTTCTCCCTGCTCACCCTTGTTTTTCTCCCGGAGAAGGAGGGGGCGTTTACTGCCTGGGTGTGGACCATTGCTGGGATAGTCTATGTAGGCTGGCTGTTAAGCTTCCTGGTGGCGCTACGGCTGGATGCCGGCCGCAACTGGGTGTTCTTTGCTCTGTTTACCACCTTTGGTAGTGATACGGCGGCTTTCTTCGCGGGTAGGGCAGTGGGCAGATACCGCCTCGCCCCGCGGATCAGCCCCCGGAAGACCTGGGAGGGGGCTATCGCCGGGGTCTTGGGGGCGGTCATCATCAGTCTGCTCTTTACCCTGCCCACCCCTCTCGGGCTGCCCTTGAGCTATGGGCCGGCAGTCTTCCTCGGCGGGCTGGTGAGTATTTTGGGCCAGCTGGGGGATCTGGTTGAGTCCCTGCTGAAGCGCAACATGGGGGTGAAGGAGTCAGGCAGTCTCATGCCGGGTCATGGTGGTCTGCTTGACCGGATGGATAGTGTCGTCTTTGCCGGGGTGGTGGTCTATTACTTTTGGTTGACCTGTAATGTCGGCTGGTTGAACTGGCTGTAGGCATGGAAAAGCTCAGACTTGGCGCCACAAAGCTGGGGTTGACGCTTGGCCCGGAGCAGCTTGAGCAGTTCCAAATCTACTATCAGGAGCTTGTAGATTGGAATCGGCGGGTGAACCTGACCAGCATTACCCACTATGAAGAGGTGCAGATTCGGCATTTTGTTGACTCGCTTACGGTGATACTGGGCATGAAACAGCCGGTAGGTGGTGGCTTGTGCGTTATTGATGTCGGCACCGGTGCGGGATTACCCGGTGTGCCGGTGAAGATAGCCTTCCCCGGTATTAGGCTGGTGCTGCTGGAGGCCACTGCCAGGAAGGCTGAATTTCTGCACCACCTGATAAGCAGGTTGGGGCTGGCTGATACTGAAGTAGTGGTGGGGCGGGCGGAGGAGATGGCGCATCAGGCTGACTACCGGGAGAGATTTGCCCTGGTGCTTTCCCGGGCGGTTGCCCGGTTACCGAGCCTGGTGGAATTCTCCTTGCCCTTCTGTGCCCTTGGTGGCCGTTTTATTGCCCAGAAAAAGGGTGAAATTGATGAGGAAATAAAGCTGGCGGGAAAGGCTATCAGCTTGCTGGGTGGGGGGTTGCGGGAGGTAAGGAGAATTGACCTGCCGGAGTTTACCGATGAGCGCTACCTGGTGATAATTGATAAGGTGACCCCCTCACCGCAGAAATACCCCCGCCGCCCCGGCATCCCGGCCAAGAGACCGATTGTTGGCTAATGGGTGGTGACCTTGCTAAGCCATTTAAACAATAGTAAAATATTATTAATGTAGCTAACTTGGGGCAGAGTGAGGAGGCGAAGATGGAAACGGGAACATGGAAGGTTAAGGTGGGTTTGGCCCAGATGCTGAAGGGCGGGGTGATTATGGATGTGGTTACCCCGGAGCAGGCCAAGATTGCTGAGCAGGCCGGTGCCTGTGCTGTAATGGCGCTGGAGAGGGTTCCGGCGGATATCCGGGCGGCCGGTGGCGTGGCCCGGATGGCTGACCCGACGGTTATCCAGGCCATTATGAAGGCGGTATCCATACCGGTGATGGCCAAGTGCCGCATCGGGCACTTTGTTGAGGCACAGGTGCTTGAGGCCCTCGGCGTTGACTATATTGATGAATCCGAGGTGCTCACCCCGGCCGACGAAAGGCACCATATTAGTAAGCATAATTTTAAGGTTCCCTTTGTCTGTGGTTGCCGTGACCTTGGTGAGGCATTGCGCCGTATCGGTGAGGGAGCGGCGATGATTAGAACCAAGGGTGAGGCGGGCACCGGCAACATTGTTGAGGCGGTGCGCCACATGCGCGCCGTGATGGATGGTATCCGCCATCTGGTCAATACCCCTGAGGAAGAACTGATGACCCTGGCCAAGGAGATGGGGGCTCCTTATGAGTTGGTGGTTGAAGTCCACAATACCGGGAAGCTACCCGTGGTTAACTTTGCTGCCGGCGGGGTGGCGACACCGGCGGATGCTGCCCTAATGATGCAGCTGGGTGCCGATGGTGTCTTTGTTGGCTCGGGTATATTTAAATCAAGCAATCCGGAGGCCAGGGCTAAGGCGATTGTCAAGGCGACCACCCATTATAATAACCCGGAGGTCATTGCTGAGGTCTCCAAGAACCTGGGCGAGGCA
>CAZAYK010000075.1:0-6771 GCA_964489415.1 uncultured Dehalococcoidaceae bacterium
CGGGGTCAATACCCCCGGCGGGGATCTCGAGGAGCTCCGTCTCTACCGGTTTACGGAACTGCTTAACCAGCAGGACATTATCCTTATCATCAATGACGACTACCGCCACGCAGTCAGCATGCTCCACAATCTCCCGGGTGGTTTCCCGGCCGCGGGCGGTCTGCACCGTATCAACCCGCAGCCTCACCGCCCGTCCGTCATAGATTAGCTGGCTAGAAAGAGTCCTCTCCAAGTTAATCAGCCCTCTCCCGGCGATAGATAAGGGCCACCTCATCACAGTCAGGGAATTTGGGGCAGCGGTAGCACTCCGTCCACACCTTGCGGGGCAGCTCCATCTTATCTATCTGAGTAAAACCGTGCCGCTCAAAGAAGGCGGGCTGATAGGTCAGGCAAAAAATGGTGGGGATGCCCAGCTCGCTGGCCTCATTAAGGCAGGCGGTGATCAGCCGGTCACCGATCCCCCTATTTTGTCTATCTTCGGCCACAGCCACCGCCTTTATCTCCGCCAGGTCAGACCAGCTGACATGCAGTGCGGCACAGGCAATAACCCGGTCACCCTCCCTGACGACAAAGAAATCCCGGATATTTTCGTAGAGCTCACTTAAGGAGCGGGCCAGCATCTCGCCCTTGCTGGCAAAGTAGTTGACCAGCTTGTGTATCTGGGGTACATCCTGGATCTTGGCTTTTTCTACCTGGTTCACGCTAGGGTTTTCCTTTCAACTTTGCTTCCAGTAAGCCGTAAAAAGGGGTTTTCGGCTGAATTCTCCAGAACCGGATTGTATTCGGGCTATGCTTGACGGTAATTACGGCCTCACCTTCCAGGGGCAGGTTGATATGGCCGTCAATGCTTAGGGTGGCTTCATGTATTGTCTTGATATTTAGATTTACCACCGCTGATTGGGGTAACACCACTGGGTAATTCATGCTGAGGTGGGGCATAATCGGCACCAGCAGGAAATCCCGGCACTGGGGATAGAGGATGGGGCCACCGGCGGCTAGGGCGTAGCCGGTGCTGCCGGTGGCGGTGGCCACAATGACCCCATCAGCCCTATATGTGGCTAGGTGCTGGCCATCAGCACTGGCTTCAATGTGGATGACGCGGGCAATGGCTCCCCGCGCCACCACCACGTCGTTCAAGGCATGGAAGGTAGGCTTCGCCGGTTGGGATGACAGCTCTACCTCAAGCATGGCCCGCTCGTCGCTCCAGCCGTCACCGGCGAGCAGGGCAGGCAGCTTTTCCTCAGCCTCATCGGCGCTTAGTTCCGTCATAAACCCCAGCTTACCCAGATTTATCCCGACAATGGGGATGGTTTGGGGGACTACCACCTGGGCGGCACGCAGAATGGTACCATCGCCACCAACAGTAACAATCAGCTGGGTATTGTTACGCTGCGATAGCGCCAGCTCCCTTTCCCATGCCGAGCATAGCCAGGTGGTGAAACCCTTGGAGTCCAAAAACCCCTTGAGTTCCTCAGCCCTAAGCCGGGCGGCTCCAATCATCGGGTGGTAGAGGATGCCAATCTTTTTCACTGCGGTGACCTGACTACCGGGAGGTCTTTGAGGACACTGAAAGTGTAACAATTGCCGGCTCAGGGTGTCAAGCGAGCTTGGGCTAGCGGGAGTGGTGCCATATCATCGCCATCTTCTCATGTGCTATAATATTGGCTTGGGTCGGGGAGGAGCTATGACCGGGGCACGTCGCAAGGCGAGAGCCATTACCTTACAGATACTGTATGAGATTGACTTGGCGGGGCATAGCGCAGCGTCAGTGTTGGCCCGGGGGCTGGCTGGGGCGGGGCTATCTGACGAGAATAAGGCCTTTGTCACCAAGCTGGTAAACGGGGTTATCCAGCACCGGGAGGAGATTGATAATAAAATCCAGCGCTTTGCCCCGGCCTGGCCGGTAGAGCAGCTAGCGGTGGTTGACCGGAACATCCTCAGACTTGCAATATACGAGATTTTATTTGATAATATGGTGTCAGTTAAGGTAGCCATTAACGAGGCTGTGGAACTGGCCAAGAAGTTTGGCAGTGATAACTCAGCCAGATTTGTCAATGGTGTCTTAGGTTCAGTTAGTGCTCTTGTCAGTAGAGAAAGCTGTTGACTAAAAGGGGGTTATATGAAGTGGCCACTATCTTTGAGCGAGTAAAAGCGATTGTCGTGGAGCAATTGGGGGTTGATGAGGCGGAGGTGGTGCCCACGGCTCGCTTTGTTGACGATTTAGGTGCTGATTCCCTGGATCTGGTGGAGCTGATAATGTCTCTGGAAGAGGCATTTAGCAATGAAGCGCGCAAGGTTGAGATTCCCGATGAAGATGCTGAAAAGATAGTTACCATTCAGGATGCCGTTGATTATCTAAAGGACCTTGGCATTGAGGATGAATAGCCTCGCTGCGCCGTGTGATTGGCTGAGGCGTTAGTCAGTCTTATTGGGTTTCTCAGGGAAAGCGGGGTGAGGGTGTCTCTACGGGGCTAGAGTAGCATTGTCGCTCGGCTATTTCGGGATGAAGGTCTGGGACAGCATGTCCCATTTGGCATCGAGTACTGCGTGGGTAACCTCTCCCTGCTCGACGGTGATTTTTGCCTGGTGGGGCGTGATCACCTGGGCCAGCATTTGCCCCGTTCTATCCCCATAGCCGGCATGTCGTGACTGGAACTCGAAGATAAATTGCCAGCAGTAAGGGCAGCGTGCCGTAAGGGTGTCAGTGAGTTGTAGGGTATCTTCCATACCGTCGTAGGCAAAGGTGGGGCTGTTTCTCAGGAACTCTTCAGCGATGCGCTGGCTCTCCTCCCGAGAAACCGGGGTGATGGGTGGGGCTGGTTCGGCGGGTTGACCGGCACAGGCCCCGGTGAGCACCGCTGCCAGACCCAACATAATTACTACCAGGGGAATCTTGGCCTTAACCATCCGTGCCTTAATCCTGAAAATTTTTTCATTATATATAACGAAAAAGTTTGTGTTTGGTTAGTAGCTGCCCGGTTTGGGGGTAGCGGTTACTCCCCCATGATCTGCAGGATGATCTGTCGTGACCGTGGCCGGTTGTCAAAGTCCACCAGGATTAACTGCTGCCAGGTGCCCAGCAGTAGCCTCTGGTTGTGGAACGGCACCACCATTGAGGCTCCCAGCAATGAGGCGCGGACATGGGAGAAGCCATTGCCATCACCCCAGCGGCGGTCATGCTGGTAGGGGATGTTTTTCGGGACGAGGCGTTCCCACATGCCCGTAAAGTCGGCGGTTAGGCCAGGCTCATATTCAATGGTGGGGATGCCGGCGGTGGAACCGGCGACAAATACGGTAACCGTGCCGCTATTAATATCGGTCTCGGAGATTTGCTGCTCTACCTGCGGGGTAATATCAATGATGTCACACTCTCCTTGGGTGTGGACACTGATTTTTTTGGTGATTACCATGGTTAAACCTCACCCCCTGTGTCCCCCTCTCCGTGGTAGGGAGAGGGGAAGTGTTTTTAAGATAAGAGAGGTAGCGCCTCTCGCTGACTGTCCTTGTAAATAGAAGGAGGCGTGTTTAGGCTTGGCTAATTTCATCCCAGATTATGTCCCCTAGCTCAAATACCGGCCCGTCCCGGCAGACCTGCTTTAGGCCGCTTTTTGTCATGATGGTGCAACCGTAGCAGATGCCCCGCCCGCACCCCATCCTCACCTCCAGGGAAACCTGAACACTCTTTTCGTTGAGGGGTGGTTGGGGGGCCATGGTGGCATACATTGAGGCCGGTCCACAGGCAAATATCTGGTCGGCCTGCTTGGCTAGCTCGGGCAGAAGGTCGGTTACTCTACCCTGCTTCCCGATAGAGCCGTCTTCGCTGGTGGCAACCAATTCTATTCCGGGGGGGAGGAGATTTTCCGGGTAGCGATGCTTATCTGGTGTGCCGTAGAGCAGGGTTACCTGTTTACCTTGCCGGATCGCCTCATCCGCCAGAAAGCGGAGCGGGGCGATACCGATGCCCCCCGCCACCAGCAGCAGGTGGTGGGCGTTAGGGCTGATGCCAAAGCCATTGCCTAATGGTCCCAGCAGGTCTACCCGGTCACCCCGGTGGCGGCGGGACAGCCACGCCGTGCCCCTGCCGACGACAGCGAAGAGGAGGGCAAGTTTGTCCCCATCTCGGTGGTGGATGCTTAGCGGGCGGCGCAGCATGGTCTCCTCTCCGCAGCGCACCATGACAAATTGTCCCGGCTTGGCCTCAGGGGCAATCTCGGGGGATTTCAGCCAGACAAGATAAACCCCTGGCATCACTTCACGGCTGGTTATGGTGGCCGCATTATCCTGCCTCATGAGGCTCCTTGTTGCGATAGTCGGGGAGGGGCTGGACGGTGTAGATCTGGCCGCCGTTGGCCAGTGCCGATACCGCCGCCCGGACAGTATCCAGTGAGGTGAAGCAGGGGATGCGTTTCTCCACCGCCGCCCGGCGGATGTAGAAGCCATCCCGTTGCGGGATATGCCCCCCGGTGATGGTATTGACCACCCCGTTTATGGTTCCGTCGTTAATCAGGTCAATGATATTGGGGTGTCCCTCACTCAACTTCTTGCTTATCATGTTTACCGGAAGCCCGGCAGCCTCAATCATGGCGGCGGTACCTTCGGTAGCATAGAGTTTATAGCCCAATGAAGATAGTTTCTTGATGATGGGGAGTGCCTCCGACTTGTCCCGGTCAGCAATGCTGAACAGTATACCCCCCTCCGGCGCCAGCATCAGTGTTGATGCCATCAGTGCCTTGGCCAGGGCAGCATCAAAGCTATAGTCAATCCCCATCACTTCCCCGGTGGATTTCATTTCGGGGCCAAGATGCGTGTCCACGCCGGCCAGCTTGGACATGGAAAATACCGGGGCTTTGATACCGATCAGCTTGCTTGGTGGCCATAGTCCGCTTTGGTAGCCCTGCTCCTTGAGGCTCTGGCCCAGCATGACCTTGGTGGCTACCTTTACCATAGGCACCCCGGTAACCTTGGAGATAAAGGGAACGGTACGGCTGGCGCGGGGGTTGACTTCCAGAATGTAAACTGATGACTCTTGGTTGCTATCACCGGGCATGATGACAAACTGGATATTCATTAGCCCCCTAACCTTGAGCGCCAGTCCTATCCTGATGGTATAATCAACGACGGTGGCTGCTTCCTGGTCGGTCAGGGTGACCCCGGGATAGACTGCCATGGAGTCACCGCTGTGCACCCCGGCACGTTCAATATGCTCCATGATGCCGGGGATGAGCACCGTTTCCCCGTCGCCAATGGCATCAACCTCCACCTCCTTCCCCTGCAGGTATTTATCAATGAGCACCGGGTGGCCGGTATCCAGTTCCATCGCCAGGCTCATGTAGCGGACCAATTCCGTGGCGTTATAGACGATTTCCATGGCTCGGCCGCCAAGGACATAGCTGGGGCGGACCAGCACCGGGTAGCCGATGAGCTGGGCTACCCGGAGGGCTTCATCTACCGAGGTGACGCCGGCTCCGGGGGGCTGGGGGATGCCCAGTTCACTGAGGAAGTTTTCAAAGCGGCGCCGGTCTTCGGCGAGGTCAATGGCTTCGGCACTGGAGCCAAGGAGGGGCATGCCGGCCTGAGCCAGGGGAATGGCGAGGTTGATGGCGGTCTGCCCGCCGAACTGGACAATGGATGGCGGTGCCGCACCGGGGTTGCCTTCATTTTCTAGGATGTCGCGGATGCTTTCCTCATCCAGGGCTTCAAAGTAGAGGCGGTCACTGGTATCAAAGTCGGTGGAGACGGTTTCCGGGTTGGAGTTGACCATGATGCTCTGGTAGCCGGCTTCCTGGAGGGCCCAGGCAGAGTGCACGCTGCAATAGTCAAATTCAATACCCTGCCCGATGCGGATGGGGCCACTGCCGATGACTACCGCTTTCTTGTCATCGTCGGGCTCGGCTTCATTCTCCTGCTCGTAGGTGCTGTAAAAATACGGGGTGGCGGCATCAAACTCGGCGGCGCAGGTATCCACCATCTTGTAGACGGGGCGGATGTTCCAGTCGTGGCGCAGCTGTCTTACCTGCTCGGGAAGCCGGTCGGCCAGGGTGCCAATCTGGGCATCGGAGAAGCCCAGCCGTTTTGCCCGCCACAGCCGCTCCGGGGTTAGCGGCTGGGAGAGGAGTTCCTTTTCCATGTTGACAATGTTCTGCATCTTGTCCAGGAACCAGAGGTCAATCTTGGTTCGCTGGGCAATCTGTTGGGGGGTGATGCCCCGGCGCAGGGCGGCCATGATTGCCCACAATCTCAGGTCATTGGGTTCCAGGGGGTAGGCGTCAATATCGGTGCCGCGGGGCCACTTGGGGTCTTCCCAGAGGAGTGACCGCTTGCCGAATTCCAGGGAGCGCACTGCCTTGTTTAGGGCAGCCTCAAAGGTGCGGTCAATGGCCATGACCTCGCCGGTGGCCTTCATCTGGGTGCCGATGATGCGGTCGCCGGCGGCAAACTTGTCAAACGGCCAGCGGGGTATCTTGACCACCACGTAGTCCAGGGCTGGCTCGAAGGAAGCCATCGTCTTCCCGGTAACGGCGTTGGGGATTTCATCGAGCCGTTTGCCAATGGCAATCTTGGCGGCGACGCGGGCAATGGGGTAGCCGGTAGCCTTGCTGGCCAGGGCGGAGCTGCGGCTGACCCGGGGGTTGACCTCGATGACGTAGTATCTATCGCTTTCCGGGTCAAGGGCAAACTGGATGTTGCAGCCGCCTTCCACGCCGAGGGCGCGGATAATCTTGAGGCTGGCGGTGCGCAGCATCTGGTACTCTTTATTGGTTAGGGTCTGGC
>CAZAYK010000076.1:0-6662 GCA_964489415.1 uncultured Dehalococcoidaceae bacterium
AGGTTCTATTTCACTCCCCTCCCGGGGTGCTTTTCACCTTTCCCTCACGGTACTTGTTCACTATCGGTCATCAAGGGTATTTAGCCTTGGATGGTGGTCCACCCGGCTTCCCACAGGATTCCTCGTGTCCCGTGGTACTCAAGGTCACCGGCAGGAGCCTACCCCTTTCGCCTACGGGGCTATCACCCTCTGTGGCGGCCCGTTCCAGGGTCCTTCAGCTAGGGTTTGGTTGGTAACTCCTTGACCTCGGCTAAGCTTGGTCCTACCTGCCTTACAACACCCGCTAAGCATAGGCCTTAGCACCACTTAGCTTACCGGGTTTGGGCTCCTCCCCTTTCGCTCGCCACTACTCAGGGAATCTCGTTTTGATTTCTCTTCCTCGGGGTACTGAGATGTTTCACTTCCCCCGGTTACCTCCTCCCAGCCTATGTGTTCAGCTGGGGGTGCTCAAGGTTTACCTTGAGCGGGTTGCCCCATTCGGGAATCCCCGGCTAGGCTTGCTCGGCAGCTCACCGGGGCTTATCGCAGCCTTGCCACGCCCTTCTTCGGCCCTTGATACCTAGGCATCCACCACATGCCCTTTCCCGCTTGACCTGCTTCAGGTTTGGCATTAGTCCTCAGTATTCTATTGTTAACGTGCATTAGGCAAAAGAAAAGGGTCTGGTGATACCACCAGACCCTCTGTCTGGCTTACTACCACCAGGGTTTTGCCTATGTAGCTGCCGTTAGCATCACCCAAGTTTAGCACACCGTAGCATTTCTTGTCAATAGTTGCCTCGGCCGATTATTGGGAAATTGTCCCCCTTTCCATTTCCACGGGAATTCTAGTAGAATAGGCTCAAGATGAAGGGTGGCTCAACCCCAATCCGGCAGCAGTACCTCAGGATTAAGCGGCAGTACCCTGAGGCAATTGTCCTCTTCCGGCTGGGTGATTTCTACGAGACGTTTGACGAGGATGCCAAAATCACCTCACGGGAGCTGGAGATCGTCCTCACCTCACGGGAGATGGGCAAGGGCAATAAGGTGCCACTGGCGGGCATCCCGTATCATGCCCTGGATAACTATCTGGCCAGGCTAATCAGCCGGGGCTATAAGGTGGCTATCTGTGAGCAGGTGACCAGGCCGGGGGAGACCAGGGGGCTGATGGAGCGTGAGGTTGTCCGTCTGGTAACCCCGGGCACGGTTGTTGAGCCCAGCCTGCTTGACAGCAAGAGCAATAATTACCTGGTCAGTGTGGTGCCGGGTGGGGAGGAGGTGGGGCTGGCCTTTGTTGATATTACCACCAGCGAGTTTGCCACCACCCAGCTGCCCCTGGCCCGGGCTATCCCTGAGCTGGAGCGCCTGAAACCCCCGGAGATTATTGCTGCCAAGGATGCTGACCTGTCAGCACTGGGGCTGGGTGATTGGGTAACCCGGATGGAAAACTACTGGTTTGAGCTGGAGATTGCCCAGCAAACCCTGCTTGACCATTTTGGCGTGACCACTCTTGAGGGCTACGGCTGTGCCCACTGGCCGCTGGCTATCCGGGCTGCCGGGGCGATTATTCATTATATTGAAGAGACGCAGAAGGGTGCCCTCGGGCAGCTCAGCCGGCTGTCTACCTATTCGGCGGATTCCTTTATGGCGCTGGATGTAAACACCCAGCGCAACCTGGAGCTTTTCCAGGGGAGCCGTTCCGGGACAGTTGCTGGCTCGTTGCTGTCCGTCATTGACCAGACCAAGACGGCGATGGGGGGCAGGTTGCTGCGGCGCTGGTTGGGGCAGCCCTTGCTTGACATAGCTGAGTTGCAGAAGCGGCAGGAGGCTATCGGCTGGTTCTGCGATAATTCTCTGGCAAGAAACCAGACCATCTCTTGGCTGAGCCGGGTGGCTGACCTGGAGCGGTTGATTAACCGGGTGCGGGGGGAGATTGCTATCCCCCGGGAGCTGGTTACCCTGCGGCGCAGCCTGGAGGTCATCCCCAAGCTGCGGGAGATACTGGGTGATGACGGGGCGGTGGGTAGCTTGAAGGAGGAGCTCAAGCCGTGCCCGGAGGTGGCCGGCTTGATTGCCGAGGCACTGGTTGATGAGCCGTCTTCCAGTCCGGGTGGGGGTGAGGTCATCAGGCAGGGATTTTCCGAGGAATTGGACAAGCTCCGGATGACCTCACGGAATGCCAAGCAGTACCTGGCCAATCTGGAGCGGCAGGAGAGGGAAAGAACGGGGATTAAGTCACTGAAGATCGGCTTCAATAATGTCTTTGGCTATTATATTGAGGTGTCCAAGCCCAATCTCAGCCAGGTTCCCCCCGATTATATCCGCAAGCAAACCCTGGTCAGTGGTGAGCGTTTCTTCACCCCGGAGCTGAAGGAGTACGAGTCGCTGATTCTGCACGCCCGTGACCGCATTGCCGAACTGGAGGCGGAGCTATTCCGGCGGGTGTGCCGTCAGGTGGCTACCGCTGCTGAGCGCATCCTGGCGGTGGCGAACGCATTAGCCAGGGTGGATGTCCTTTCCAGTCTGGCGGAGGTAGCGGTAGGTTATAACTATGTCCGTCCCCAGTTGACCACGGGCAATGAAATAATTATCAGGCAGGGGCGCCACCCGGTGATTGAACGGAGCCTGGAGAGCGGTACCTTTATCCCCAATGATACTTATCTATCCAATGATGATGCCCAGCTAATTGTGCTCACCGGCCCTAATATGTCGGGTAAGTCAACCTATTTACGGCAGGTAGCGTTGATTGTGCTGCTGGCCCAGATTGGCAGCTTTGTCCCGGCGGAGGCAGCCACTATCGGTGTGGTTGACCGCATCTTTACCCGCATTGGGGCTCGGGATGACCTGGTGGCGGGGCAATCAACCTTCATGGTGGAGATGATAGAGACGGCCAATATCCTGAACAGTGCCACGCCGCGGTCGCTGATCATTCTGGATGAAATCGGGCGGGGCACCAGCACCTATGACGGGCTGTCCATTGCCCGGGCAGTTGCCGAGTATATTCATAACCATCCGGGGCTGGGGGCCAAGACCCTGTTTGCCACCCATTTCCATGAGATGGTGGAGCTGGCCAGCTTTCTGCCGCGGGTAAAGAATTTCAATGTAGCCGTAATTGAAGAGGGGGGCAAGGTCATCTTCCTGCACAAGATTGTGCCCGGGGGGGTGGATAAGAGCTACGGCATCCACGTTGCCCAGCTGGCGGGGTTGCCCAGGCCGGTGTTACACCGGGCTCGGGAGGTGCTGGCGGAACTGGAGGGGAACCGCCGCGAGGCCAAACCAGCGCCCGAGCGGCAGCGCCGGGAGATAGCCGCGCAGCTACCACTCTGGGGGCCGAAATCACCGGTGGTGGAGGAGCTGGAGAAGCTGGATATTGATGGGATGACCCCCCTGGAAGCCCTCAACAAACTCTACGAACTGCAAAAGAAGGCGAGGGAGGGAAATGGGTAGATATTTCAGGAGGTTACGGAGATGGCGAGGGAAAGACGTTCTGTAAGACCTGGGTTTATTGTTGGGTTGGTATTTATTGTTATTTTCTTACTCGCCCTAATTTTAGATTGGTGGGAGGAACACACAACCATTGGATGGACGATTCTTGGAATTCTGGTTGCTCTTTTTATGTTCTCACTGTATAAATTCCCTAAGTTTCGAAGTTGGGTAGTACGCAAAAGCATAAGTGTAGGTAAAAAAGTTGTATACGAAGATAGCACACCCGCTCGTGAACCAATTCCGCCAAGCTTGTATAACAAAGTCATGCATCGTGCTAATTATCATTGTGAGAATCCTGATTGTAAAAATAAAACTAAACCCGAGATTCATCATATTAACAAAAATAATTCTGACCACAGAATTTGGAATTTAATTGCCTTGTGTCCCAATTGTCACAAGGAAGCGCATAATACTGATAAATTTTCGCATAGCCAGCTAAGAAATTTCGTAAGAGATAGTTACAATCGACAAAGGGGTCTAAAAAGGGGTAAGCCTCTACAAAAACTCTCTTCTTAGTAGGTCTTAATCCCATCTCCCGTATTGGCTTCCCTTGTTATCTTTTCCCACCCGCCGCCCTCGTGGCATTTACGGCTATTTCCTGCTTCTTTGCCCCGCCACCCCCGTGGTGCATTAAAGAAATAGGTAATATCACCCAGCAGATTTCAAGGTTTAAATCGTTTGCCTGGCAAGTCGATTAATGTTACAATGAACAAAGGATAACAGGACTGACGCTGACGGTAACACCCCATCACCTAATGCGTTGGGGTGTTTTTTTGTGGTGGTTTTGTGAGAATCCTGGCCGTTTTTGAGACTGTTTTGTGATTGGAATTGGCCACACTGTCACCGGGTTGCCGCAAACTGGTAGCCAGTGGCTATGTTAATTCTAAGGGAAGAATGGCAAACGATATTCATAGTAAGACAATAAGGGTGGGCCAGCTCAATATCCACTACCTCACCGGAGGGCAGGGCGAACCGCTGGTGATAATTCACGGGGGTGGTGAGGGTGCCCGGGCGTGGCGGAAAAATCTGGAGGAGCTTTCCCCAAACTATACCATCTATGCTCCCGATTTACCCGGCTTTGGCGGCAGTCAGCCTTTGCCGGGTGATTACTTTATCCCGGAATTAACTGATTTTATCGATGATTTTTCCCGAGAGCTGGGGCTGGAGAGTTTCCATTTAGTGGGCCATTCCCTGGGTGGTGGTATCGCCCTTAATTATGCTTTGAAATTCCCCCACAGGATCAGGAAGCTGGTGCTGGTTAGCAGCATGTGTCTGGGCAGGGAAATTGCCCTCTGGGTCAGATTTTTCTCCAGCTGGGTGCTATGCCGGGCTTTTGGTGGCATCGCCCTGGCTACTTTGCGGTTTATCAAGTGGCTGGCCAAGTCACTGTATGCCCCCGGTGAATTTGTGGAACCGATTTGTCAGGCCAGCGTCTATCTGGGTAGCAGTATCGCCACCCTCACCGAGCAGACCGTGGTGCTGCTCAATCGGCTCTCTGAAGTCATGGTACCAACGTTGGTGGTCTGGGGAGCTAAGGACCCGGTCCTGCCCGTTAGGCATGCCTACGCGGCGGCGCATTTAATCCCGGATTGCCAGGTGAGGGTCTTTGCCGATAGCGGGCACAGTGTCTATCGGGAGAGACTTAAGGAATTTTCCCGCCTGGTAACGGCATTTCTGGGCTAGGTCTGGTGGGCTAGCTGATACTTCTCGAACTCGTGGACAATATCCTTGTGCCTGACCAGGGCGTTGCCGATGCCATATTGTTTGCTCATCCGTAACGGCACGCAGCAGCAGGGGCAGCAATGGCATATGGCGTAGTAGTCTTGGCGGCACTTGATGATGGTATGGATCAAGCCGCGGCGGTGGCAGTCCCTGAGAATGGCTTTGGCTTCTTCTTGGCTTATTTCTCGGCAGTCTTGGGGCAGGTGCTCCATAAATATGTGCCGGGTAGGCCCGACCATTATTTCTACATGTAGCGGATTATCGCAATTACGGAACACGGTGCGGCAGGTACATGGCCCCACCGCCACACCTTCGGCGCGGTCAACTATCGCCTCGGCTTCTTCAGTGGTGAGCAGGTAGGCTGCCTCCATGTTCCTCCCGTAGGTATTCGCCACCCATCTCACCACTCTGCCGATTAATGGTATCTGGGTGCAGCGGGCACCGAACATGTAGAACTTGAGAATCCCCTCACGGTGCCTGCTGTACAGTCGCAGGGAATGATGCATTAGCCAAATCCTTTACCTTAATCTATTATACCTTATCTCAATAAGACTGCCCATAGCAATTATTTAAACCACTGTAATACTGGGGATTGTTCGATTTGACACTAAACCAGCGGTTGGTTATTATCATGCCTGCGAAGCTAGTATACTGCCCAGTCAGGAAATATTCTGGAACTTTTCCTTTGGTGAGGTAACCTATCCGTTAGCCGTGGTGGTCATCGGCATCCTTGGCTATGCCATCTACCGGCACTATCGGCGGTGGCGGGTGGGGCGCCCGGCAAACCGGGCTAGCTGTTGGGGAAGGCGGGTAGGGGATTTTATCGTTACTGCCGTTGTTGATGGCATCATCCACCGCAGATTTTGGGGGGGTGGCCTGAGGCTGGGGGTGACTTCACCAAGGGATTGGCTGCCCCGGGAGTTTTATGCCGGGTTGGCACATTTCCTCATCTTTATCGGCTGCATCGTCCTGTTAGTCGGTGCCTTGGCGGATTTTATCAGCCACTACCTCTTCCACTTTTTACACGGCAGCATCTACCTGGGCTATTCCGTGGTCATGGACAGCTTCGGAATACTGATTATTGTCGGTGTGATTTTGGCCCTAATCCGGCGCTATGTCCGCAGACCGGCTCGGCTGGACAATCAGCGGGATGATTTGGTCGTCCTGCTGCTAATCTTGGCGGTGGTTGTCACCGGTTTTATTGTTGAAGGGCTGCGCATCGCGGCTACTGAGCTCAAGGTTAACCCGGATTGGGCACCATGGTCACCCGGCGGCTATGTCCTGGCTCTGGCTTTTAGCGGTTTCCGCTAGGGCACCCTGCTGGCCGGGCATGCTGCTATGTGGTGGTGTCACATGTTGCTCAGTTTGGGGGCGATTGCCTATGTGGCTGTCTCGGCTTGCAAGCTTTTCCACATTATCTGGGGCCCGGTCAATGTTTTCTTTAGGAGCCTTGCGCCCCGGGGGGCACTGACCCCGAT
>CAZAYK010000077.1:0-6542 GCA_964489415.1 uncultured Dehalococcoidaceae bacterium
CGCCAATATCCCCCGCCCTGACCTGGGGCACCGGCTCCTGCGCCTTGCCCCGCATCATATATAACTGGCCAATCCGCTCCCCACCACCCTTATTGGCATTCCACACCTGAGAATTGCTCTCCATCACCCCGCAGTAAACCCGGAAGTAAGTGAGTTTACCCACATAGGGGTCAGCACTGGTCTTGAACACCAGGGCAGCCAATGGGCCATCCTGGCTCGGCTCAAGGGGACCGGCCTCAGTAAGCACCTGCCCTTCCTTAGGTGACGGCAAATAGTCACCAATTGCGTCCAATAGCCAGTTCATCCCCACATTCTGCAGTGCTGAGCCCGCCAGGATAGGGACAACACTGCCCCCAATCACTGCCTGGCGCAAGTTCGTTTTCAGCTCCTCCTCGGTAAGCTCGTCACCACCCAGATACTTCTCAATAAGGCGGTCATCAACCTCAGCTATCGCCTCAACCAGCTTCTCCCGGAAGGAATCAACCTGAGCCTGCAGGGCTGAGGGTATCTCAGCCTCCTTCGCCGGAGAGCCGGTATAGGCTTTAAGGGTCAGCAGGTCAATTATTCCGGCAAAGCTGGTGTGAGCGCCGATGGGCAGCTGCAACGGCAGGCACCTAGCCCCGAATTTTGCCCGGATCTCCTCCACCGTTTTAAAGAAGTCAGCATTCTCCCGGTCCATCTTGTTAACCAGGATGAGGCGGGGCAGCTTGGCCTGCTCGCAGTAGCCCCATACCTGCTCCGTACCCACCTCTACCCCGGAGGCAGCACAGATAACAATTATCGCCGCCTCACAAACCCGCATCGCCGCCCTTACCTCACCGACAAAGTCAGCATAACCGGGGGTATCCACCAGGTTAATCTTGATATCCCGCCACTGGCAGGGAAGCAGCGAGAGGTTAATGCTTATCTTGCGCTTGATTTCATCCGGGTCATAATCGGAGGTGGAACTGCCATCATCCACCTTGCCCAATCGGCTGATGGCCTTGGCGGTAAACAGGACTGCCTCGGCTACCGAGGTCTTACCGGCACCAGCGTGAGAGAGTAGCACCGTATTGCGAATATTGTCCATCTCGTATGTCTGCATCTAATCACCTGCTCCCTAGGTTTCTCAAGACTATTATACCCGCAGCGGGAGAAACGGGGCAAGTAAGGGTTAGCCCCCTAACCCACCAATAATGGGGTAAGAAATGTTTCCACGAATGCCGCAGGCACCAATAAGCCACAGGCTATGGCCAGATACCTCAGGCTTGGCTTCACCCGGGAGGGGAAGCGCCTCCTTCCCTCTGGGGAGATAAGGGCAATCATTGCCCAGGTGCCGAAGCTGAGGGCAGCCGCCTCACCGATAATGAATGCCGGAATTTCCAAGATGCCATGAGGGAGCAGCGCCGCCAGTACCCAGCCGAGAGAGGTTTCCTCGGCTACCCTGACGGATAATACCGCTACCAGCCCCCCATTGAGCAGCAGAGACAGCACCGGCACCACACAGAGCAGCGGACTGAAGGCAAAGCTGAGAAGCAGGGCGGAGACATTCTTAACCAGGATAAATGCCGCCATGGGCAGGGTGAATGGCGTTAACACCTTGCCCAGTTCTCTAAGCGCCGCCAGTTCTTCAGCGAGAACACCATCGGCATCAACCGGGATAACCACCCCCAAGACCAAACCAACAAGGAAAAGGCTGAGAGCGACAAGGAGCCACCACTGATACTTCATCACAACATTCTCAACAGGTTCATTCCTCCCAGGCATCCTTGCCAATCAGGGCAACAAAGTGGCACCCGCCCAGATTCTCAATGGTAATCTTCCTTTTGTGCTTGGTGACCTTGCACAGTTCCTGCAAATAGCGAGAGCCCACCGGAATTACCATCCGTCCCCCCACGGCCAGCTGAGCCAAAAGGGTATCGGGCACCTTTGGTGCCCCCGCCGTGACCATAATGGCATCATAGGGGGCTTCTTTCGGCCAGCCCAGGGTTTCCCCGGCAAGATGTATCTCAATATTGGTATAGCCCAGGCTGTCCAGCACCTGCCGGGCCCGCTCAGCCAGCGCCGGTAAACGCTCTACCGTAATCACCCGACGAGCCAACTCCGCCAGAATAGCCGTCTGATACCCACTACCGGTACCCACCTCCAACACCTTTTCCCTGCCGGTAAGCTTAAGAGCCTCGGTCATGAGGGCAATAATAAACGGTTGTGAGATAGTCTGATCCAGACCAATGGGTAGCGGCCGATCCTCATAAGCCATGTGCCGGCTCTCCGGGGGGACAAAAAGCTCCCGGGGAACGCGAGACATCACCGCTAATACCCGCCGGTCCTTAATTTCGCCACTGAGATAGTTAACTAACCTGGCTCTCTGTGCTGCAAAATCCATCGTTACCGCCAGGACATGGCTAGGATAAAACCAGAGATAGCACAATGAGAATGACGATAACTATCCCCGCCAAAATGCCTATTCTGCGCAGCTCAGCAGCAACATAGGAATATTGGGCAGCACTGGGCTTAACTGAGGGGGGTGGCGCGGATACCGAAGGGGGTATATCCACGGGAACGGCAGTCTCCAGCACTGGTGCCGCTACCGGCGTTGCCACCACCGCGGCACGCCGCTTGGCTTTGCTCTTCTTACTATGAACGGGGCGCTTCCTTTTGCCGTGATGCGATTTAGCTGACATTTAGCACCTCCCCACGGGTAACCGGGGTAAAAACCTGACCATCACCATCATCCTTAACTATTATTTCTTCGCCCGCGGATGTGCCCTCTGGTAGGTCCGCCGGATATGCTCGGTGGTCAGATGGGTATAGACCTGTGTCGTCGAGATATTGGCATGACCCAGCAGTTCCTGAACTGCCCTCAGGTCAGCGCCACCACTGAGCATATGCGTGGCAAAGCTGTGCCGCAGGGTGTGCGGGCTAATCTGGGCATCCAATTGGGCGGCTTTGGCATACTCCTTCAGCTTCTGCCAGAAGCCCTGCCGGGTCAGCCGCTCCCCCCGGGCATTGAGGAAGAGGGCTACTTCATTCTTATTACGGGCCAACTGGGGGCGGGCATCCTCAATATATTCCTTCACCCTCCGGGCTACCTGCTCATAGATGGGGATGATCCGTTCCTTATGCCCCTTACCCAGACAACGCACGTAATAATCACCCTCGGTGCTGACATCCCCCAGATTCAATGACACCAGCTCGCTGATCCGCATTCCGCTGGCATAGAGCAGCTCCAGCATCGCCCGGTCCCGCTTAGCCTCCGCCGTGGTCAGCTTGGCCGGCTGCTCCAGCAAACGGCGCACCTGCTCGATGGAGATGGGCCTGGGGAGCACCTTACCCACCCCCGGCGAACTCATGTTCTCCGTAGGGTCAGTGGGAATAATGCCCTCAGCAACCAGAAAGCCGAAGAAAGACCTCGCCGCGGCTATCTTACGGGCCAGCGTGGTGGGAACATAGCCCCTCTCCTTAAGGTCAAGCTGATAGCGCAGCATCCCCTGCCGATTAAAATTAGCCCACGACGGCGGGTAACCCTGCTCCGCCGCATCTTTCTCCACAAAATCAGCCAGCCCAGTTAAGTCATTCCTATAGGCGTCTATCGTATTCCCTGAATAGCCCTTCTCCACCTCGAGATACTTCAAAAATCTTTCAATCTCGTCTCTCACCACGCCCCCCTTTAACTCGATAAGCCGACAATTTACCTGCCCGGCTGCCGACGGTATTGTAACATAACTAAAGAATTATGTAAAGAAAAACCACCCATTATCCCACCGTCCGCTGCCCCCGCCGAGTCCACCATTGACCGGCACCACGGGGTGTGTTATCCTGACAGTTATACAGCCGATATCCCGGTTGAAGCGAAAACCGAGGAGTAATGCTGGAGCGATGTAATGCCCTCCTTTGAGCAACAATGGCAGCGCTGGTTTCCCGAAGAGGAAAGGCCGGCACCCCCTCCCCGGCGCCGCGGCAGAGCCGCCACGGTTATCCTGATCCTGGGGGGGCTTTTGCTCCTGTTCATCCTGCTCAACATTGTCAAGGGGTTCTATACTGAGTGGCTCTGGTTTAGCAGTCTGGGCTACGGCAGTGTCTACACCACCATCCTCAAGACCAAAATCGCGGTCTTCTTCACGGCAGCAATCATCCTCGGCGCCCTGATCTGGGGCAATCTGGTGCTGGCGGTACGCCTGGCACCCAGCACCACGGCGAGCCTCTGGCCCTGGGCGATAGTCAGCCGGATACAGCGGGTAGTCAGGCTAACCGCCATTCTGGGAACGGTAATACTCAGCCTAATCTTCGGTATGGTGGCCCAGGGCAACTGGCTGGTTTTACTCCGCTTTTTCAATGGGCAGCCCTTTGGCGTAACCGACCCCGTCTTCCACCGCGAGGTCAGCTTCTACGTCTTTTCCCTGCCCTTCTTCCACCTGCTGCGGGGCTGGCTGCTGGGGGCGCTGATCATCACCCTGCTGGCTACTGCCGGGGTATATTTGCTCAGCCACACGGTGCAACGGCTCCGGTTTGACCTTGCCCGGCCGGTGCTGGCCCACCTCGGCGGGCTGGTCATCGCCATACTGGGGCTTTTCGCCTGGGGCTACTGGCTGGGCATCTGGGAACTGGTCTTTTCCGAGCGAGGGGTGGTCTTCGGCGCTAGCTACACGGATATGCATGCCCAGCTTCCCGCCCAGTGGCTTCTGCTCACCGTGGTGCTTATCTGTATTGGCGTCATTATTGCCGCCATCAGGCAACGGAGACTCCGCTGGCCCGTGTACGCCATCGGGGGATGGGTAGTGGCCGCCATCGTCATCGGGGCAATCTTTCCCAGCATCGTCCAGCGTTTCCAGGTGCAGCCCAATGAGCTGGTCCGGGAGAAACCCTATATTGAGTATAATATTAACTTCACCAGAGAGGCCTATGCCTTAAACCGGATTAAGGAGCAATTCTTCCCCGCTGAGGCAGCCCCCGGCCCTGAGGACATGGCCAAGAGCGAGGTAACCATCAAAAATATCCGGCTGTGGGACCCCCGCCCCCTCAAGGACACCTACAGGGAACTCCACGCCATCAGGCTCTACTATGACTTCAATGATGTTGACGTTGACCGCTATACCATCAACGGTGAGTACCGCCAGGTAATGCTATCCGCCCGGGAGCTATCCCCGGAAAAGCTGGCCGGAGAGGCGCAGACCTGGGTCAACCGCCGCCTGCAGTTCACCCACGGTTACGGGCTGGTAATGAGCCCGGTCAATGAGATAAGCACCAAGGGGCTCCCTGAATTGTGGATAGAGAACATACCCCCGGTTGGCGTCCTTGACATCGAGCGACCCCAGATCTACTACGGGGAATTGACCAATGATTATGTGATCGTCAACACCAAGACCGAGGAATTTGACTACCCCCGCGGGGATGAGAATGTTTACGGGAAATACCAGGGCAGGGGTGGTATCAGCCTGAACGGCTTCATCCGCCGCCTGGCCTATGCCTGGCAACTTGGCGACCTGAATATCCTGATTAGCGGTGAGCTAACCCCGGAGAGCCGCGTGCTCTACTACCGGAATATCCAGGAAAGGGTCAACCACCTGGCACCATTCCTGCAACTGGACAGGGACCCCTATCTGGTGGTGATAGACGGCAGGCTGTTCTGGATCCAGGATGCCTATACCACCACTACCCGCTATCCCTACTCCGAGCCGATGGGCGGGCTCAATTACATCCGCAACAGTGTCAAAGCGGTTATTGACGCCTATCATGGCAGTATCACCCTCTACGTTACTGACCCTGAAGACGCCCTGATACGAACCTACCAGGCTATCTTTCCCGATTTGTTCACCCCTGCCGAGGAGATGCCGCCGTCACTACGAGCCCACATCCGCTACCCTGAGGACATGTTTTCCATCCAGGCCACTGTCTATCAGAGCTACCACATGCGTGATGCCCGGGTATTCTACAACAGGGAAGACCTGTGGGCCGTGCCCAATGAGGTCTATTACGGCAATGAGCAACAGCCGGTTGAGCCCTATTACGTTATCATGCACCTACCTGGTGCCGAGGAGGAAGAATTTCTGCTCATGCTCCCCTTCACCCCGGCCACCAAGAACAATGCCATCAGCTGGCTGGCAGCACGCTGTGATGGTGAAAACTACGGCAAGCTGCTTGCCTACCTCTTCCCCAAGGAGCGGGTGGTCAAGGGCCCCAGCCAGATCGAGAAAAGGATTTCCCAGGATACCGCCATCACCGAGCAGCTTGCCCTGTGGAGCCGCGGCGGGTCACGGGTGATTCGCGGCAACCTGCTACTGATTCCCATCGGTAGGTCCATGCTCTATGTGGAGCCGGTCTTCCTTCAGGCAGAAGCCGGCGGCCTCCCCGAACTGAAGCGAGTGATTGTGGTCATCGGTGACCAGATAGCCATGGAGCCCACCCTCAGGGAAAGCATCGCCGCTATCCTGGGTGGGAAAACCCCACCCCCGGCTCCCTCACCAGCCCCACCACCAGTCACCACTAAGGTCGCCCGCCTTGTTGCTGAAGCCCAGCAACACTATGACCTTGCCCAGCAGTACCTTAGAGCGGGTAACTGGGCA
>CAZAYK010000078.1:0-6515 GCA_964489415.1 uncultured Dehalococcoidaceae bacterium
CGGTTCCGGTGAAAGATACCATTAAGGTGGCCGACAGTGACGGAATTGTTGGCCAGACGCCACCACGTCACAATTTATGGGCGGTGCAGACACCGCAGGTATTCCGCGGGGATATCATCGGCGAAGCCTATCGGCGGGTAGCTGATGATGTCACCGATGATGCCTCGCTGGTAGAAAAACTGGGTTACCGGGTTAAGCTCTACCGGGGCTCTTATGATAATATAAAGATAACCACTCCCGAGGACCTGGCTGTGGCCGAGGTCTTACTGCAGAAGCATGGCAAGTAAGCTGCGTGTCGGTATTGGCTATGATGTGCATCCCCTGGTGGCGGGGCGGAAGCTGGTGTTGGGGGGAATAGAAATCCCCTTTGCCCACGGTCTCCACGGCTGGAGTGATGGTGATGTGCTCACTCATGCCATCATTGATGCCCTGCTCGGGGCAGCCGTGCTGGGGGATATTGGTGGCCACTTCCCTCCCGGTGCGCCGGAATACAAGGATATTTCCAGCCTGGTGCTGCTTAAGAAGGTAAGCGGGAAATTGGGGGAAAATGGCTGGCGGGTGGTTAATATTGATGCCGTTGTAGTGGCGGAGAAACCACGGCTGGGCGGCTTTGTTCATCGGATGCGAGAGCAGCTCAGCCAGGCACTGGGGATTAATATTGGCCGGGTCAGCATAAAGGCTAGTACGGCCAATGGGCTGGGCGTGGTCGGCCGGGGGGAAGGAATCGTGGCTTATGCTGTAGCCTTAATCGAAGGTGGTAATGATGAAGTTATTTAATACTCTTTCCGGGCAGAAGGAAGAATTCCTGCCCCAGGGTGATACGGTCAAGATGTATGTCTGTGGGGTAACTCCCTATGCCGAGGCTCACCTGGGTCATGCCATGAGCTACATCATCTTTGATGTGATTCAGCGTTATCTCAAGTTCCGCGGGTATCGGGTTAAATATGTGCAGAATGTCACTGATATTGACGATAAGATTATCGATAAAGCCAATATGCTGGGCATCTCAGCTAAAGAACTGGCGGAGAGATTCACCCAGAGCTACTTTGCCGATATGGCTGCCCTGAATGTGGCCCCGGCCGATGTTTACCCCCGGGCTACCGAGGAGATAGCCGAGATGATTAGGGTAATCCGGGGATTGGTTGACAAGGGATTTGCCTATCCGGCGGGGGGCAGTGTCTATTTCCGGGTGAGGAAGGTGCCGGACTATGGCAAGCTCTCCCACCGCTCTGTGGAGTCAATGCGCGCCGGGGTGCGTATTGAAGCCGGTGAGGAGAAGGAAGACCCGCTGGATTTTGCCCTGTGGAAGGCAGCCAAGCCCGGTGAGCCCGCCTGGGAAAGCCCGTGGGGTCCAGGAAGGCCAGGCTGGCACATTGAGTGCAGCGTGATGTCGCTGAAGTATCTGGGCGAGACCATTGATATTCACGGTGGTGGGCAGGACCTGATCTTTCCGCATCATGAGAATGAGATTGCCCAGTCAGAGAGCTATACCGGTGTTAAGCCGTTTGTTAGATACTGGTTGCACAATGGACTGGTGCAGATGGGCGAGGAGAAGATGAGCAAATCCCTGGGCAACCTGATTACCATTAAGGAGGCTCTGGAGAGGTACAGTGCCGATGCCCTCCGTATCTTCGTGCTCAGTTCTCATTACCGCCGCCCGCTGACCTATTCTGAGGCGGCGATTGAGGCTGCGGAGCGGGGGGCTGACCGGTTGCGGCAGGTGGTCAGTGGCGAGGCTAAAGGGAAGGCGGCCGCTCCAGGGCTGGATGCCACGCCTTACCGGGACCGGTTTATTGAAGCGATGGATGATGATTTTAATACTGCCCAGGCAGTAGCCGTGCTGTTCGATTTGGCCCGGGAGATTAACCGTGCCGATGAAGCCGGTAATGATACTACCCAGGCTAGGGGGGTTCTCCGGGAACTGGCTGGCGTCTTTGGCCTGACCTTCCAGCCACCACCACAGCCGTTACTTGATGCTGGGCCCTTCATTGACCTGAAGGAGAGGGTAATCGCCAAGCTGCGTGAGGCAGGGCTGGATAGTGTGGTTGACAGTGTGGGGGCTGGGGATGAGCACCCCGCTCAGAGCGGTGATGTCACTGCTCACATTGATTTTCTGCGGGACATTCGGAATAGATTGCGCCAGGAAAAGCACTACCAGCTTGCCGATGAGATACGGGCTAAACTGGGTGAGCTGGGCATAGCCCTTGAGGATACCCCTCAGGGCACGGTGTGGAAGTGGAAACGGTAGTTGCCGCAAAGAAGGGTTGGGAGGGTGAAGGCCTCCAATCCTGAGTAGTCTTTAATGAGGGGGTGAATTATGGGGCAGAATGTTGCCTTTATCCTGATAGGCATTGGTGTATTAGCCTTAATCGGCTGGGGTGCGGAAGCGTTTTTCCTGTCCAGCGAGATTCCCCTTTTGGTCCGGATAGCTGTCGGGGCTATTGGGGTGGGTATATTGATTCTCATTGGCATCGCCATTAGAGACCGCATTGCCAAGGCAAAAACGGAGGATTTGAAGGAGGTTGAGCGATGATTGTTACCACCTCAGAGCAGGTAGAAGGTAAGGCGATCAAGAAGACCATTGGCCTGGTCAGAGGCAGTACCATCCGTGCCCGGCATTTAGGCAAGGATATTATGGCTGGCTTCAGGGGGATGGTGGGTGGTGAGATAAGCGAATATACCAAGATGATGGCTGAAGCCCGGGAGGAAGCCCTGCAGCGGATGATTGCCGATGCTGAAAAGAAGGGGGCCAATGCCGTGGTGAGTATGCGCTTTGGCACCTCAATGATAATGCAGAATGCCGCTGAGGTTTTGGCTTACGGGACGGGAGTGGTTGTGGAATAGCTGAGGTACCATCAATTAGGGCACCGGTTTTAACCTAACTGGTGAACCGCAGGCGTGGTGCGGCTTCGGCTATTGACATTGGGGGGTATGGGGGAGGGACTACCCCTTGCCAATGCGGAATACCTTGGTGCCGCAATTAGGACAGGTCCCCTGGATTGCTGGCCGTTTGTTCTTCAGGATAATTTGCTGCGGGTTCTTAACTTCTACCTTTTTCCGGCACTTCATACAATACGCTTGCATTATAAGCCTCCTTGGCTTTTCTGCTAAAGCAGGGTAGCAAACAGTTTGCTATTTGTCAACACTGCCTAGGTGTAGAATAGGGCAATCTAGCCTCTCTCTGACGGTTTAAGCCTTATTCTGACCTCATCTCCCACCCTAGCCTTAAGGTAGGCGCTGGCATTGCCGTCTCTGCGGGCAACCTCCAGGTAGCCGCTGCTGCCAATGAGAGCCAGCAGACCCTCACCGTTACTGTAGGTATGGCTTAACCCGTGGATTGACCGGTGGCCAACTTCAACAATTATTTGCTTTCTGGCTCGGGGTAAGTCATCCCCCCGGATGTTGGTAACCAGATTGCCGAAATGGTCAATATGCAGGATTCTTCCTATCAGTGTCCCCTCGGCTGATGGATAGGGATGGGGTATGGGGAGGACGGTCAGTGAGTCTATGGCTTCACCGAAGTCGGTCAGGGGGTGACCTCGGGAGAGGTGGGCGGCGACCGGGGCAAAGATGTCACGCCCGTGGAAGGTGGGGCTGAGCGGTGAGCGCCAGAACTTGGGATTGGTGATGGCCACTGCCTGGAGGTTAGCCTCAAGCTTTACCTGGTGGCCATGGCTAGCCGGGGGCGGGGTGGAAAACCGCTGGATAATGTAGCTCAGGACGCCGTTATCCGGGGCGATGAAATCGGCTGCCGGGGTTCTCAGGATGATGGCTCTTCGCTCGGTGCCCACACCGGGGTCAACGACAACCAGATGGATGGTGCCCGGGGGGAAGAATTCATCTACCGAGCTCAGGACAAAGGCTGCCTCAAGGATGTCCTGGGGTTTGATGGCATGGCTGATGTCAATGAGCCTAGTTTCTGGGTTGATACCGAGGATTACCCCTTTCATGGCGGCGACATAGCTATCGGCCAGGCCGAAATCAGTGGTAAGGGTTATTATGGCAGCCATATCAGTTTCACGGTGGGCTAACTGTGGAGCCAGACCGTGGCCATGGAGAGGATGATAAAGATAATTACCAGGGCAACGGTAAGTTGGAACAGGGTCTTTTCTACCCCCCGTCGGGTGCGGTAGACGGTATCCGCCTGTCCGAAGATACCCCCCAAGCCACCGCCGCGGACTTGAAGCAAGGCGGCGGCGATCAGAGCGATTGCCACCACTATTTGCGCCACATTTAGATAGGTTTGCATCCCCGTCTGCCTCTCCCCAATTTAGGCTAGGAAAGTTTTTCCTTTAGCAAATCATTTACCAGCTTAGGATTGGCCCGGCCTTTGGTTACCCTCATCACCTGCCCGATGAGGAACTTAAGTGCCGTCTCCTTGCCCGCCTTATAGTCAGCAACAGGCTGGGCGTTAGATTTTATCACTTCAGCGATGATTTGTTCAAGCTCGGCGGTATCGCTTATCTGGCTGAGCCCTTTCTCGTGAATAATATCCGCTGCGTTCCGGGCAGTCTGGTACATCTCGTCCAGTACCGCTTTGGCGGTAGCCGTGTTAATGGTGGTATGTGACGCCGCTATCAGCGCGCAGAGTTTCCCCGGGCTAACCCTTTCTCGGAACTGGGCTATGGTGATATTATGGGCGTTCATGATCCGGCTAACCTCACCCAAAATCCAGTTGCTTACCTCCTTGGCACCCTTACCCTGGGGTAGTTGCTGATATTCCTTGGTGGTCAGCGCCTCTTCAAAATAGTCGGCCATCTCTTTGGAGGTGGTCAGCAGGGTGGCATCATAACGGGGCAGTCCGTATTCCGCCATAAAGCGGTCACGCCTGGCTTCGGGTAGTTCCGGCAGCCGGGCTCTTATTTCCTCCACCCATTCCCGGCTGATGACCAGTGGTGGCAGGTCGGGCTCGGGGAAGTAGCGGTAGTCATGGGCATACTCCTTGGTGCGCTGGGGGACAGTTTTCCCCTTGGCTTCCACCCAGCCCCTCGTTTCCTGAACCAGTCTTCTCCCTTCACTGGCTGCCTTCCGCTGCCGCTGGGCCTCGTACTCCAGCGCCTGATAGACCGCCTTGAAGCTATTCATATTCTTCACTTCAACCTTAGCCAGGGATTCTGAGCTGTTCTTGGGGCGAATGCTGATATTGGCATCACAGCGGAAGCTCCCCTCTTCCATATTCCCGGTGGATACCCCCAGGTACTGGAGGATGCTGCGCAGCTGGATCAGGTACTGGCGGGCTTCCTCGGGGGAACGCAGGTCAGGTTCGCTGACAATTTCCATCAGTGGCACCCCGGAGCGGTTCACATCAACTAGACTGTAATCCTCCCCGTCCGGGGAGGTGCGGTGGAGCAACTTGGCGACATCCTCCTCCAGGTGAACGCGGGTGATGCCTATCTTCCTGTGTTCACCATCAACCTCAATACTGAGCCAGCCATGATGCCCGATGGGGGCATCATACTGGGAGATCTGGTAGCCCTTCATCAGGTCGGGATAGGGGTAGTTCTTGCGGTCAAACTTGGTATATTCGGAAATGGTGCAGTTAAGCGCCAGCGCCGTCATGATGGTGTACTCCACCGCCTGCCGGTTGATCACGGGCAGGACGCCGGGTAAAGCCAGGCACACCGGGCAGACATGGGTATTAGGCGGTGCGCTGGCATAATCGGCACTACAGCCGCAGAACATCTTACTCTTGGTCAGTAGCTGGGCGTGAACCTCCAACCCGATAACGGTGTCAAACTCCATAGCCTTCCCTTCTCAGGTAACGCTTTCAGTATAGCAACAATGCCTGGTGGCTGACAAGGCGAGCGGGTGGGGGATGAAAACAATCACGGATGTGCTATAATTACTGGGTAGCGGGGCTGTAGCTCAGCTGGGAGAGCACCTCCTTTGCACGGAGGGGGTCAGGGGTTCGAGTCCCCTCAGCTCCACTTAAGGTGACGATACCTAGAACTCCTCGCCAGCGCAGGCAAAGCTTAGGCTGGTCGAGGAGAATTTTTTCGGTGACATTTGCCTGGCGTGCCAAGAATAAGACTGGGGCGTGCTGAAACTATCAACAGTATTGAACAACGAACACGGGTGGCAAGTGAATCACAAGAGGGTAGAAAGAATCTGGGGAAGGGAGGGACTCAAAGTGCCCAAGAAACAACCCAGACTGTTTCACCTGTTTATCTTCCGAGGTATCCCGGAGCACATTCCTTCGGATAACGGTCCAGAGTTTACCGCCAAAGCCATAAGAAACTGGCTCAACCGTATAGGAGTGAAAACGCTTTTTATAGAACGTGGCAGCCCCTGGGAGAACGGCTATATTGAGAGCTTTATTGACAAGCTCAGGGATGAGTGTCTGAACCGTGAGGTCTTCCGGAACTGGAAGGAGGCACAAGTGATTGCGGAAGGATGGAGGCAGGAGTACAATAACTACCGGCCACACAGCTCGCTTGGCTACCTGACTCCAGTTGAGTTCGCCAGGCAGTACTACCAGAACAACAATATGAAGAATGACTTAACCAGGGAGAAAG
>CAZAYK010000079.1:0-6497 GCA_964489415.1 uncultured Dehalococcoidaceae bacterium
TGGTCGTGGGCGCCGATAACGCCATTATTGACGGCTTTACCATCACCGGGGGCAATGCTGATGGCGAGGCCTATAATGGTAAGGGCGGCGGCATGGTCAACTATGTCTCCCGCCCCCGCCAGGGGCCCCATAGCCCGGCTGCCGGTTTTTCACCCACAGTGCTAAACTGCACCTTTACCCAAAACCAGGCAATAGAAGGCGGCGCCATGTACAACTATGATCGGTCTTCCCCCACGGTGACCAACTGCACCTTTATCAATAACTCGGCGGAGTATGGCGGTGCCATGGTGGAGAGGGTGGGCACCACCACAGCTATCACCGACTGCACCTTCACCGGTAACCACGCCAAATGGCGCGGGGGGGCGATCATTATGGACTATGGTGCCCGCCCCCAGGTGACCAACTGCACCTTCAGGGAAAACACAACCGGGGGCAATGGCGGTGCCATCTACACCATCACCCGAGCCTCCCAGCTAGAACACACCCGCCCCACTATCACCAACTGCACCTTCACCGGTAATCGCGCCGAATCTAGGGGTGGTGGCATTGCCAATTTTGACATGACCATTGTCAAGGTCACTGACTGCACCTTTACCAACAATTACGCCGGCAGCGGCGGTGGTGCCATCTCCAATGATCACCGGATCATCCTCACCGTGACCAACTGCACCTTCACCGGCAACTCCGCCGGTAAGGGCGAGGCTGACATTGACACCGACGCTACCTCCAGCTTAGAATTATCCTAAAAATAGCTGAGGTGGGTAAGAACCTCCCCGGCTAATCCGGGATTAGCCGGGGAGGGAAGTAAACCAAACTGCAGCCCCTATCTGCCCCCTTGCAGCTTCACCAGCAAGCGGGCACCACCGAGCCAAGGCATCACCCTCAGTACCGAGCACTAATGACAGCTAACCACCAATCCCAATACCGGTGGTATATCCTCACCCTGGCAACGGCAACCCATATCTTTGTCGTTGCCATGCCCCGGATGTGCATGCCGGTGCTTTTCAGCGAGATAGCCGATGAACTGGGATTAAACCTGGTGCAGATAGGCACGGTATGGGGGATGAGTTCCCTCGCCGGTGTCCTCATTGGCCTTGGTGGGGGGCTAATCGGCGACTGGTATGGGACGAAACGCACCCTCACTTTAACCTGCTTAGTTGCCGGGATTATCGGGGCACTAAGGGGATTTGCCGACAGCTTCACCTGGCTTTCGGTAACCATGTTCTTCTTTGGCTTTGTGACCACCACCACATCACTGAGTGTCCACAAGGCTGCCGGCGAGTGGTTCTCCGGGCGACACCTGGGGATAGCCAACGGTGTGTTAGCCGCTGGTATGGGCAGCGGGTTTATGCTGGGGTCAATGATTAGTGCCACCGTGCTTTCCCCCCTCCTCGGCGGGTGGAGGAATGTCCTCTTTTTATATGGCGCTATCTCCCTCGTCATCAGCCTCCTCTGGTCTCTATCCCGGCATGCCCCCCGCCCAGCCAGGGCCACCCACCCCCAGGATACGGTGCCACTGCGCCAGGCACTGTCCCGGGTATTCCGGATCAGAAACGTATGGCTTCTCGCCCTGATCCGGATGTGCTTCTCCGGCGGTACCCAAGGATTTGCCGGCTACCTGCCCCTTTATCTCCGGGGGCAGAACTGGCCTGCCGCCAGCGCTGACGGTGCCTTGGCTGCCTATACCGGGGCGAGTATGGTAGGTGTCATCCCCCTCTCCCTACTATCTGACCGGCTTGGCTTGCGGAAGCAGATTCTCCTCGTCACCGTGCTGGTAATTACCGCCGGGATCGGCCTGCTCTCCACAATTGACGGTACCCTAGTGTGGCCACTAGTGATAGTGGCCGGTCTGCTCCGGGAAGGCACCGTCGCCATCACCATTACCATGGTTATGGAAACCGAGGGGGTTGGCGGGAAATATGCCGGAACAGCCCTGGGGATAACCGTCACCCTGATGAACCTGGGGGGCTTTATCGCTCCCCCCTTGGGCAATGCCCTGGCCGGGATTAATCCGGGCTTACCCTTCGCCTTCTGGGCAGCTATGGTAATGGCGGCCTTTGTGGTGCTTCTCTTCGTGGCGGAGACAGGGCGGAGAAGGTCTGGTTTGACAAACAAAAACGAGGCAATCTAAAATTAGAGGAATCTTCGCCCATGAGGATGACCGAAAAGAAGAAGGCCCTCATTCAGGCAATAGCCCTGCTCATCGTCGGTGGTCTGCTATTCTGGCATGCACTTCACTGGCACACTACCGGAATGTACCGCCAGATGCTTGGCTGGCTAGCAACGAGCAAGGTTTATCTGACCGTGCTCTATAACCTGGGCCTGATGCTGGCGGCCGGCACCGTATTGGGTCTCCTGATGGATAGGATCACCGTACTCGTGAGCCGTGAGAAAAGAGAGGAGAAATAGTACCCTTACCCGGCTAAAAAACGCATCTATCAACCTAAGAAATGATAACTTTCCCAGCACTACCCGGCATTGATATAAACATCTTCCTGCTCATCTTTATCGGTCTTGGCGCTGGAATTCTCAGTGGCTTTTCCGGTGTGGGCGGGGCCTTCGTGGCAACGCCAGCGATGATCATAATCGGCCTGCCGGCTAACTACGCCGTGGGCACCAGCCTCATCTGGGTAATGGGCAACTCCATCGTGGGTACCTTCCGGCATAGAAAACTGGGGAACGTTGACACCAAGCTGGGGTTGGTCACTATCGTCGCGGTTACGGGAGGGGTAGAGGTAGGAGTTAGAATCATCAACTGGGCAACTGCCGCTGGTCTGGCTGACCAGGTAGTGCTGGCTATTTCCATAGTTATGCTGCTGATAGTCGGCAGCTACACCCTGCTGGAAAGCCTCCGCAGGAAGAGTCAGCTGGATCGGATGCCGGCTCAGCAAGGGGAACTAGCCCCGGATAGCCAAGCCACATCCCTACCACAGAAACTGCAAAGAATTAACCTGCCGCCGAGGGTGCACTTCGCCAGATCAGGGATCACCATGTCTCTCTGGATTATCTTAGCTGTTGGCTTCTTTATAGGTCTGATGGTGGGTATTCTCGGGGTTGGCGGGGGGTTTATTATGGTGCCGGCGCTCATTTACCTCATCGGGTTACCATCTATCGTAGCCGTGGGTACCAGCCTGTTCCAGATAATCTTCTCCTCACTTTACGGCTCCATCCGGCACACCATGAGTGGCAACGTTATCATCTTTATTTCCCTGATTATGCTCATCGCCTCCAGCATCGGTGTCCAGTTCGGGGCACTGGTCACCCGCTATGTCCGCGGTATTTCGGTGCGCTTTGTCCTCGGCCTGTCTATCCTAATCGCCGCTTTAGCTGCCCTCCTCAAGCTGCTATATACCATAGGGGGTAAAACCAACGCCTCCCTTGAGATATGGTCAACAATAGTTATCTTTAGTGGCATGGGGCTGGCAGTGCTTATCATCACCGTACTTTTTCTTATGGCCAGGCGCCACTACTCTGGTCAGCCCATACCAGCCTGGCTGCAGGCATTCATATCCCCCGAGGACCCATCAAGCGGGCACCAGGTAAACAAGTAATGCCAAGTAGCCTTACAGACGCTCGGTAAGTGTCTCCCCTATTGTGGCCAGGTCCGCTCTTCGCCGCGCTCCTGTCTCCTTCAAGAAATAGAAACCAGCCAGGGCCCCAACCGCCAAGGCTGCCCAGAAAATAAAGGGTACACTCAGGCCACTAGCAGCCAGGCTATTGCCCAGGGGAGGAGACACAACCAGACCAATCCGGCTCACGGTATAAATCAGCCCCATGGCTGTCCCGGCATACCTTGCCCCAATCCCCTCGGTCTCAATAATCATGGTGGAAAAGATGGCCATAAAACCATCACGAACAATACCGGCAACTAACACGGCAACCCACACCACCACCCCACCGACCACCGATAACAAGCCAACGCCAATAGCCGTCAGGAGCGTTGCGCACAGAAGAACGGGTTTTCTTAAACCAATGCGGTCAGATAGCAAGGCAATGGGAATGGCCGCGAGCATACTAATCCCGTTGAAGGCAGCCAATGCCCCATCAGCACTGGCAGCAGTCCAGCCGACCTCCCGCAGATACAGCGGCAGGTAGCCGAGCATCCCCTGATAACAGCTGCCCACACCCAGCATGATACCGGAGAGAACCCAGACACCCCGAATGCGGACTACCCGGGATAGTGCCTGGCGAAACGGCACGATACTGGCATAGTCAACTGATGACCCCACCTGAGCCGGCGACCCCTTGCTGACAAACCAGAGGAGACTGATGACGATGGAGATAGCGCCATATAAAAAGAGGACATTTCTCCACCCGCCAAGGAGGGGGGAAAGGACAGTGGCACTGAGCATAGCACCCATCATGAAACCCAGCGCCATCCCCATTGAGGCAACACCATTGGCCAGACCCAGGCGCCGCCCGGTGAACCAAACGCCACAGGTCTTGTGCACCGCCATCGGTAACACGGTGGTAGCCAGACCAAACAAGGTCACCGTGGCCGCCAGGGTGATAAAATCGCCCGATATCCCCCGCAGGGCACCGGTTAATCCGGCTACTAAACAGCCCACGCTGAGGGTGCGCTTCGTCCCAAACCGGTCACCAATCAACCCGCCAAACAAGCTAATAAAGATGCCGATCAGGTTACCGATGCCCCATATCATACCCACCTGAACCAGGGTCAAACCCAGCTCATCCGATATTTCCTTAAACAGGACGGGCATGCACATCTGGGGCATGGCCATGGCAAAGGTATGGGTTAGCGCTGCCAGGGTGAGGATATACCACTTATACTTTGACTGCTGGGTATTTTCCATTAATAACCGCACCGGGCAGTGTTACCGACTTAACGTAGCAACACCGCCTAATCCCTGTTATTTTGCCCCCACCCATTTTCCTCCCTGCCCCTGAAGTGGTGTTCCGTGATCAGTAGGGGGCGAAATTCTCAACACCCCATCTACCTCGGTATAATGCAGGTCAAACCACCACTTTTCTTCTGGATCGGGCTTGCCATGGTCAAGCCACCGGTCAGCCCTGATGGCTACCCTCCTGGCTAATGCCGAGCGGGCCACCGCCCAGCGAACCAGATTGTGCGGCCAGGTGGTTGGTCTTGTCCAGGGGCAGACCTTAGTGCACACATTACAGATTGTCCCGTGCCTATTGGTAACACTGTATATGGCACAGCGCCTCTCGTCGAGCTTCCAGGTCTCGTAACCGTTATACATGACAGGATCACCCGTTGGTATGGCATGGGATGGGCACCTTTCAGCACATATCTTGCATTTCCGGCAGAAATCCTGAAGACCAAAGTCAACCGGCCTGTCCGGCGCCAGCGGTAGGTCAGTGAGAACCGCGGCCGCCTTAAAGGCTAATCCCAGGAAGGGATTGAGGATAATCCCGGTACGGCTGACCTCACCAATGCCCGCCCAGAGGAGAAGCGGCGGAATTAGCACCTGATACCCCCCGGCCATGCTCTGGGGTGAGGCGGGATATCCCAGCCGCTTTATATAGTTGGCGATAACCTCCGCAGCCACCGCCAGCCGCACATACGCCTGGAAGCTCAGCGAGTCACCAATCCAGTCATTGCCTGGGGAAGCCCTAAGTGTCCGGTACTCCTTGGCCATCACCAGTACGATGGCATTTTGAAAGTCAATATCAACCGGATTTCCCCCCATATCGTGGGTATATATGGCGTACCGGGGCAACCGGCAGATCCCGACAATGTCCGCCTGCAGAAAATACCCCAGGCACTTGATATGCCGGCTCAACACCTCAGGGTCATCGGTAATTGGCGCCTTGACCGCCACCTCCTTATCCCGGACAAAGGCAATGCGCCGGATCATTTCCTCCAAGGCAGCGGAGATGGGATACCGCGCGGGCAGAAAGGGCTCCGCCGCCCTTTTCACTGCCTCTCCATAGTCACCCCGCTGTGCCTTCTCCAAGGCGGCTTCCCGGCCATCAACCTGCTGGATTTCATCGGTAACCACATTGGTTGGCCTGTCCACCCGTTTGAGGCGATGCATGGGAAACGGCCCCAGCTGACGATTATCAAGCAATATACCCCGCCGTTTCGGCTCATTCGGCATAGATTGGCCCCCTCCAGTAAATGAATTCTTTCACGCCGTAGACATTATCCCCAATTGAATAGACGAATGTCAATGAATTGACAAGGAAGCTTGGCAAATAGCGCAAAATGACTGCTTTAGTAATCAAAATGACTATTATTCTACCGATATTGTTGTCAATATAAACAACATCTTTAATTCCGCCTTCCGCCCAATGATAATCACGGTACCGGCGCCAAACTCCCTTAAGGAGAGCAGCCTCCCCACAAACAACCAACACTTGAGAGAGACCAGCCACCTTACCGGGCAAGACATTTAGACTATAAAAAGCAACATCTTAGACTTATGGCAAATCAGATGAAATGGTAAACAACGGGTTGCATCCCGGTGTAACCCTTTATCCCAGCTTTAAATTTCCCCTATTTTGACCTTTGC
>CAZAYK010000080.1:0-6369 GCA_964489415.1 uncultured Dehalococcoidaceae bacterium
GTCAGCCAGCTTACCCGGCAGGGTACCGGTATCGAGGGTATTCTTCCGGATAATCAAATCGCGAGCCTTGCGGGCTGCCTCCCGGGCTTTGGCCACCGTGATGCACTTTTCAATGATTCGCTTCGCCTCATCAGGATGCTCCTCAAAATAAAGGGCCAAACCCTCGCTGACGGCGCTCTCCACCATACTCTTGACCTCAATATTGCCCAGCTTGCCCTTGGTCTGTCCCTCAAATTGCGGCTCGGCGAGCTTGACGCTGATAATCGCGGTAAGCCCCTCCCGGACATCCTCACCAGTCAGGTTAGGCTCATCCTCCTTGAGCAACTTGTTCTTATGGGCATAGTCATTAAGCACCCGGGTTAGCGCCGAGCGAAAACCGGTAAGGTGGGTGCCGCCATCAACGGTATTAACGCAGTTGGCAAAGCTGAACACGGATTCGCTGAAGCCATCGTTGTACTGGAGGGCAACCTCAATCATGGTGCTATCCAGTACCTTGTTGATATAAATGGGGCGGGGGTGGCGGACACCGCGGTTCCGGTTGAGGCGGCGAACAAAGCCGGTAATGCCCCCCTCAAAATAGAAGGTCAGCCCCCTGTCCTTCCTTTCATCAAAAAGATGTATCTCCAGCCCTTTATTAAGATAGGCCACCTCACGGAGCCGCTCGCTCAGGATGTCAAAGTCATAGGTGGCGTTACCAAATATCTCCTCATCAGCGATGAAGCTAAACGTAGTGCCGGTACCATCAGCCTCACCCACCTCCGCCACCGGCCCCTGCGGTATCCCCCGACGATACTCCTGCTGGTAGACCTTGCCATCACGCCGGACGGAAACACAGCACCATGAGGAGAGGGCATTGACCACCGAAGCACCAACGCCGTGCAACCCGCCGGATACCTTATACGTCTGGCCACCGAACTTTGCCCCGGCGTGGAGCATGGTCATCACCGTCTCCAAGGCGGAGACCTTGGTGGTGGGGTGGATGTCTATGGGAATGCCCCGCCCGTTATCCTCCACCCGGACCGAGCCATCCTTCCCGATGGTAACGGTCACCTTGGTGCAGTAGCCCGCCATGGCTTCGTCAATGCTGTTATAGACAATCTCATAGACCATGTGGTGCAGCCCACGCTGGTCAGTACTGCCAATGTACATACCCGGGCGACGGCGCACCGCCTCCCGCCCCCCCAGAACATGGATGTCCCGGGCAGTATATTCCCGGTTACTCTTCTCTGGCTTTGCTGTCATTAGGGAACCCCATTACCTATGCTGGCGGCAGAAGAAGGCAGACAAATGATGGGAGGAGAAGGAAACCATGAATTGATAGTAGCCTCAGCTATAGAAAATTGCCACCCCTTGCGGACACTTAATAACCCAGAAGCATCATACATCCGCCTGGATAATTATAGCATAAATTCAGCTATGGAGTAAAGCTGACAGCTTCAGCCAAACATCTGGCCAGGGGGATATTGAAATTATCCCCCGGGGTGTGGTATAGTTAGGTAAACCTTTAAGCTAGTCCAGTGAGGCTGGCAAGGGAAAAAGAGGAATAGACAAAGCAGACCTCTTGCCAGCCCAGGCAGGAGGTTTCTTTATGGGTGAAAAAATCATCATGAGCCAGGAGGATATTAGGCGAACCCTGGCGCGCATTGCCCATGAAATCATCGAACGAAACAAGGTCATTGATGACCTGATACTGGTCGGCCTCCACACCCGGGGGGTGCCCCTCGCCCGGCGCCTGGCGGACAATATTGAGAGATTTGAAAGGGTAAGATTGCCCGTCGGTGCCCTGGACTTCACCCAGCACCGGGATGACCTGCCCTGGCTGGAAGGACAAAACCCCATCTCGCGCACCGAGATTCCGGTTAACATTGACAATAAATCCATAGTTTTGGTGGATGATGTCCTCTATACCGGCCGCAGCATTCGCGCCGCCATGGATGCCCTGATTGACCTGGGGCGACCCCGCTCCATTCAACTGGCGGTGCTTATTGACCGCGGACACCGTGAGATGCCCATCCGGGCGGACTATGTGGGCAAGAATATACCCAGCTCACGACAAGAAGAGATACAGGTTAGGCTGGTGGAAACCGACGGTGCTGATGCGGTGGCTATTATCCAGCCGGCCAATCATGAGGTCGGGCGGGGAGGGAAACGCTTGCAGAGGAGCTACCATGGCTCTGGCCAATAGAAGCCTGGTTACCATTGATGATCTATCCTACGGGGAAATAGAGGCGATATTCGCCCTGGCTGACGAGATGTCCCAGGCCATGGACCAGCAGTCCCATGTCTGCCGGGGCAAGATTATGGCCAGCCTTTTCTTCGAGCCGAGCACCCGGACCCGGCTCTCCTTTGAGACCGCCATGTACCGGCTCGGGGGTAGTGTCATCACCGCCGCCGATGTCGGGGCCACCTCACTGGCCAAGGGGGAAAGCATCGCCGATATGGCCCGGGTGGTGGGTAGCTATGCCGATATCATCGTCATCCGGCATCCCTGGGAAGGCGCTGCCAAGGTGGTTGCTGACTACGCCGGTGTCCCGGTGATTAACGCCGGCGACGGGGGGCACCAGCACCCCACCCAGACCCTGTGCGACCTTTATACCATCAAGAAGGAGCGAAACACCATCAAGGGCCTCAAGATAGCCCTCTGGGGTGACCTGAAATACGGGCGAACCATACATTCCCTTATCTTCGCCCTGGCTAAATTCGGGGCTAATATCCTCTTTTATCCCACCCCCGGGCTGGAGGTACCCGAGCACATCATCCACAAGCTGGTCACGGAATATGGTGGTGAGCTGGAACGGTACCGGGCACCTGACCCTAAAACCAAGGAGGGCCTCTTCCCCCTTGATGCCATATATATCACCCCCAGCAGCCCCCACCAACTGGCCATGCTGCCCGATGTCAATATTCAGGTGGAGCTAGAAAGCGGGGTTGATGCCCTTTATGTCACCCGGCCCCAGAAGGAGCGGTTTACCCCCGCCGAGGAGAAAGGGGAATTAAAGAAGAGATACCCGGTGGTAGATAAGAAACTACTCGAAAGCAAAGCCTTCCGCAAAACACTGGTAATGCACCCCCTGCCCCGGGTTGATGAACTGGCTTACGAACTGGATGCCGACCCGAGGAGCAAGTACTTTACCCAGGCTGCCCGCGGGGTGCCGGTGCGCATGGCGCTCCTCGCCCTCCTCCTGGGCAGCAAAGAAGTCCCCATACCAGAAGAGGATGACTCCCCCATCCCCCGGGTTGACTATCCCGTGTATCGCCGCCAATCCGGCATCAAATGCCCCAACCCCCGCTGTGTCTCCGTCCAGGAAACCGAGACCAAGTATCTTAAGCCGGAATTTAAAATAGTGAATACCCAGCCCCTGACCCTGAGATGTATCTACTGTGAGCACGGGTTTGAACCCAAGTATGTTGCCAGCTCACAGTGGCACGAAGGCAGAAGGGAGACCAAGAAGTATCACCGCGCCGACAGCCACCTCACCCGAAAAATCAGACCAGAGAACCTGATTATCTTCGCCTCGGCCGAGGCTGCTGAGGCTCACGGCTTTAAGCCCAGCCACTATGCCTAAAGGAAGAGTAACATTATGAAGGCGTTATTAATTCAGGGCGGCCGCATCATTGACCCTGCCCAGGGTATTGATGAAGTCAGCAACCTGCTGGTCAGTGAGGGCAAAATCTCCTGGTGGGGGAGGGAGACCCCTCCCCTGACGGGTTACACGGTGCTGCCTGCCCAAGGTTGGATTGTCTGTCCCGGGTTTATTGACCTGCACTGCCACCTGAGACAGCCCGGCTTTGAGGAGAAGGAAACCATCGCCACCGGCACGCAGGCCGCCGCCCGGGGGGGCTTTACCACGGTCGGCTGCATGCCCAATACCGAGCCACCACTGGATAACAGGGAGACCATCAATTACGTTAAGTCAGTAGCGGCAAAAGAGGGCATCATCCGCGTACTGCCAATAGGCTGTGTCTCCCGGGGCAGGAAAGGAGAGGAGCTAACCGACCTTAAGGCACTGGCCAAAGCGGGGGTTATTGCCTTTAGCGATGACGGTGAGCCGGTTAGCCATCCCAACCTGATGCTTCAGGCACTAAGGTACAGCCGGGCCTCAGGGCTACCGATTATCGACCACTGTGAAGATAAGGCCCTCACCCAGGGTGGCCAGATGAATGCCGGGGTGCTAGCCACCAGGCTGGGACTGCGCGGTATGCCGGCGGCTGCCGAGGAGATTATGCTCTTCCGCGACCTGGCGCTGGCCCATCTCACCGGGGGACACCTGCATATTGCCCACGTCAGCACTGCCGGGTCGGTTGAGCTCATCCGCCTCGGCAAGGAGGCCGGCATCACGGTTACTGCTGAGGTCACCCCCCACCACCTCACCCTGTCTGAGGAGAGGGTCAACGGCTATGATACCCGCGCCAAGGTGAACCCACCACTGCGAACCCGGCGGGATATTGAGGCACTAATCCGGGGGCTCAACGAAGGGGTGATTGACATCATCGCCACGGACCATGCCCCCCATACCGAGGCAGACAAACGGGGTGACTTTGCTCAGGCTGCCTTTGGCATCAGCGGCCTGGAGACGGCACTGGGCAGCCTGATGAGCCTGGTGCACACCGGCCAGCTACCCCTCACCACCCTCATCGCCAAGCTGACCTCGGCACCGGCCAAGATTCTCCATGATGACCGGCGGGGCACACTGAAGGTGGGAGCCCCCGCCGATATTACCATCGTTGACCCCGATAAGGAATGGCGGGTCGAGCCCAAGGCTTTTGCCTCCAAGGGTAAGAACACCCCCTTAGCCGGCGCGGTGCTCAAGGGTAAGGTAATGGCCACCATCTTTGCCGGAAATCTGGTTTATCAAGATAGTGCCGTCAAGCTAGACATTAAGGTATAAGCGATGATGAAAAGAGCAATACTGGTTTTAGAAGATGGCTCCGTCTACGAAGGCCTAGCCTTCGGCGCCGAGGCTGATGCCTGCGGCGAGGTGGTGTTTAACACCAGCATGACCGGCTATCAGGAGATGCTCACCGACCCGTCCTATGCCGGGCAGATTGTGGTGCTCACCTACCCCCTCATCGGCAACTACGGCACCAATGAGCAGGATATTGAGTCCAACAGGATACAGGTCAGCGGCTTTGTCGTCAGGGAGCAATGTGAGCTGCCCCACCACTACCTTAACACCAAGACCCTCCATGAGTATCTGGCAGAAGCTGGCATCCCCGCCATCCACGGCGTGGATACCCGGGCCATCACCCGCAAGCTACGCTCGGCAGGGGTGATGATGGGCATGCTCACCACCAGTAAGACCCCTGCCCAAGCCCTGGATGAAATAAGGAGCCAGCCCAATTACGGCTCCATTGACTTCGTCCGGCAGGTGAGTACCAAACAACCATACACCTGGGAACCACAACGGGTAGCCTCACCACCGATTAACATAGTTGCCCTGGACTGCGGCCTGACATATAACATCCTGCGCATCCTGAGCCGCCTGGGGTGCCGCATCACGGTGGTACCCTGCACCACCCCTGCCGAGGATATCCTCAATCTAAAACCTGACGGAGTCCTCCTTTCCCCCGGCCCCGGCAACCCCGACCTCCTTGACTACATTACCGATACGGTAAAGAGTCTGGTGGGCAGGAAGCCGATGATGGGCATCTGCCTGGGCAACCAGCTCATTGCCCGTGCCTTTGGCGGGAGAAACTTCAAGCTCAAGTTCGGCCACCGTGGCGGCAACCACCCGGTAAAAGAGCTGGCCACGGGCAGGGTTCACATCACCGCCCAGAACCACGGCTATGCCGTTGACCCCGATACCCTCAAGGACGGGCTGGAGGTAACCCATATCAATCTCAATGACGGCACGGTGGAGGGGCTAAGACACAAGGAGCTACCCATCTTCTCCATCCAGTACCACTCGGAAGCCTCCCCCGGCCCCCTGGATAATACCTACCTCTTTGAGCAGTTTCTGGAGATGGTGAGGGAGGGGAAATAATCTGGCAAGTTATGGTTGCAAGTCTTAGTTACAACTTTAATTACAAATATGAGAGGACCCAAACCCGCTTATCGGGGGAGTTTTATCGGGGGTGATAACGGAATTCTTGAGGGGGGCTTCGCCCCTTGATTATGGTGACCCCATCCCCTTTATCCCCTTCCCCTGGGAGGGGAAGGGGAAGGTTTAGCAGAAAGAGGGGCTGCGCCCCTCTTAGACGCCCCACTTGGGGGCTGGAGAAGGCAAAGGAGATAGCTAAACTAAAAGGAAAAGGGGCGGGGGGAATAGTAACGGGCTAAGCCGCCGGTGATGCGAGGGCGGCAGGGTGGGAAAAGATAAAAAACGAGAGGGGTGAGGTAAGAGAAGAGTTGTTGAACTAAACTGTGCA
>CAZAYK010000081.1:0-6364 GCA_964489415.1 uncultured Dehalococcoidaceae bacterium
GAGCGAGGAGGCCACCTTTCGTTTTGCCCAAACTGAACCCAGATTGAGAGATACCGCTGCCCGCTGCCAGGCCAGGGTATATGCCATTGACGCTGACCTGACCAGCCGCGGCGGACCACGCATCGTTGATGGTCTGGAGCAGTTCGCCCGGTTCATTCACCCCGAATTATTTAACTAATGGCGTGAGGTTGATAACATGGCGCTAAGCCCGGCTCTTGCCCGGCAGCTACCGTTCACCAGGGCAAGACATACCCGCATCTATAGCCTCATTGGGCTCGCCCTGGTGCTGGCAATGGTGGTAGTCATTGCCGCCGCCATCGGCAGTGTGCCCATTCCGCTACTGACCACCCTAGGCATCATCGCCGATAAACTACCGCTGGTGGATATAGCCCCCAGCTGGCCTAGCACCCTGGCAACCATTGTCCTGGAACTACGGCTGCCCCGGGTCATCCTCGCCGGTCTGGTCGGGGCTGCCCTGGCCACCGCCGGAGCCACCTATCAGGGGCTGTTCCGCAACCCCCTTGCCGACCCCTACCTCATCGGCGTGGCTCAGGGGGCTTCGCTGGGAGCGGTAATCGGCTTCCTGCTCCCCATCAGCTGGAATCTTGCTGGCTTTGGCATCATCCCCGTGCTTGCCTTCATCGGGGCTCTGATGAGCACTGCTGTTGTCTACCTGCTGGCTCGGGTGGGCAAGACCCTCCCCGTAACCACGCTGATCCTGGCCGGAGTCGCCCTGGGGGCACTCCTGGGCTCGATTGTGTCCTACCTCATCATCTCCAGCGGCGACAAATTGCACGGCATTATCTTCTGGATGATGGGCAGTTTTTCCCTAAGCCAGTGGTCCGAGGTAGCGGTAGTCCTCCCCTATGTGGCTGCCGGAACCGCGGTGATATTACTCTTTGCCCGGCCCCTCAATGTAATGCAGCTTGATGAAGAGCAGGCGCAGCAGCTCGGGGTCAATGTGGAGCGGCTCAAGCTAATTCTTCTCGCCGCGGCCACCCTGATTACCGCCGCCAGCGTCTCCTTTGTGGGCACCATCGGATTTGTCGGCATCATCATCCCCCATGCCGTCCGCCTGGTCTGGGGGGCTGACCACCGCTTCTTGCTGCCCCTCTCGGTGCTTACTGGCGCCATCTTTATGATCCTTGCCGACCTCGCCGCCCGCACCGTTCTGGCTCCAACCGAGATACCCATCGGGGTAATCACCGCCATTTGCGGGGCGCCCTTTTTCCTTTACCTGCTGCGGCGCCGCAAGAAGGCAATCTTCTGAGGCTGAAAGTGATCACCATAGAAATGCGCCATACCTCACTCGGCTATGACCGCCAGTTAGTGCTGGAAGATATCAACCTCCAGGCCACGCCCGGAGAAATGGTCGGTCTTATCGGCCCCAATGGCTCGGGCAAGTCCACCATCATCCGGGCATTAAGCCATGTTATCCCTCCCCGCTCCGGCCAGATACTCCTTGACGGCAAGGATATTGCTAACATAGCCCGAAGGGATCTCGCCCGCCTGGTGGGTGTTGTCCCCCAGATGCCCCTGCTCCCCAGCACCTTCACCGGCCTGGAGATAGTGCTCATGGGAAGGAACCCCCACCTCGGACTATTTCAGCAGGAGGGACCCCGAGACTGGGAGATCGTCTGGCAGGCTATGGCAAAAACGGCGACACAACCCCTTGCCCCGAGAAGGATAAATGAGCTTTCCGGCGGGGAGATCCAATGCCTGCTGATTGCCCGTGTCCTGGCTCAAGAGACCAAGGCCATCCTGCTCGATGAACCCACCGCCAATCTGGACATTGGCCGCCAGGTGGAAATCCTTGACCTGATCAAGCAGCTCTGCACGGAAAACAAATTGACCGTTGTCGCCGCTCTGCATGACCTGAACCTGGCCGCCCAGTACTGTGACCGCCTCATCCTGATCTATAATGGCCGGGTCCATGCTGAAGGAACCCCCGCCGAAGTCATCACCGCAGCCAACATCAGGGAAGTCTACGGAGCTGAAAATTGCGTCTATACCCACCCGGCTAACGGCCTCCCCATTGTCCTGCTTAACAGTAATCACCACGCGGCGCGGCGGCAAGGAGTAACCTAAGTCATGGACATGCTGCTCATCTTCTTGCTGGCAATAGCCCTTGACCTGGCCTTCGGGGAACCCCCCAACCCCCTACACCCCGTCGCCGCGATGGGAAAGTTTATCACCCTTCTGGAAAAGGGGAACCAAAGCCAATCCCGGCTAGCCCAGTTCCTCTACGGTCTGTTTATGGTGCTGGTAACCGTGGGGTTATTCACCACGGCGGTCTACTTTATACTGTTTTACTTAACGGGGGTCAACCCTGTCGGATACATAATTGCTGGCGGGGTGCTGCTCAAGCTGACCTTCTCCCTGAGAGGGCTAAGGCAGGCCGCCGGTAAGGTCAAGGCCCATCTGCAGGCAGACAAGCTTGACGAAGCCCGCCGGGAGCTGCGCGCCCTGGCCAGCCGGGACACCCAAGATTTACCCCGGCCACTGCTGGTATCGGCTACGGTAGAATCAGTAGCTGAAAACACGGTGGACAGCTTCATTGCCCCCCTGTTTTACTTTCTGCTCTTTGGTGTCCCCGGAGCCGTGGCTTACCGGGTGATTAACACCCTGGATGCCATGGTCGGCTACCATGGTAAATACGAATACCTGGGCAAGTTTGCCTGCTGGCTGGATGATATAGCTAACTACATCCCGGCGCGGCTGGCGGCCCTGTTCTTGGTCGCGGCGGCCTTCCTGTCACGAAGAAACAGCCGGGCATCGTGGCAGGTGGCGCGCCAGGAGCACAGAAACACCGAGAGTCCCAACGCCGGCTGGCCGATGGCCGCTGCCGCCGGTGCCCTCAACGTGCAACTGGAAAAGGTGGGACAATACCGACTGGGCAAGGCAAAAAATCCCCTGGTGCCGGAGACGATTGACGCCGTAGTTAAGCTTGCCCAAATTGCCATGGGGCTCTGGGCTTTAATCTGCTGTATCGCAGGAGTGACTTACTTTGTCCTTACGACCTAGAGATGAAATAGCCAATCTCCAGCCATGCCCTCACGGCGGGATAAATTACGCCGAGCTGAGAGCCCTGGGGCTGACCCCGGCCTCGGTTCTCGATTTCAGCGTGTGCACCAACCCCTTTATGCCCCCGCCCGGGATAAAGAAGATGATGAATAAGATTGACATCAGCAAGTACCCGGATTCAGAGGCAACCGAGCTCAGGGAGCGACTTGCCCAAATTCTGCAAATAACCCCGGACAACATCCTCGTCGGCAGCGGCACCACCGAGCTTATCCGCCTCATTGCCCTCACCTACCTTGCCCCCAAAGACCCCGCCCTGATAGCCGCCCCCACCTATGGTGACTATGAGGTTGCCTGCCGCATTGCCGGGGCGGAGCCCATCACGCACTGGGCAGGGGACCAAGATAATTTTTCCCTGAAGGTAGCCGAAATTATCAACTCCATCCGAGCCCACCGGCCCCGAGCCATCTTTATCTGCAACCCGAATAACCCCACCGGGCAGTACCTTTCCCGCCGGGAAGTTGACCAGCTCGCCAAGGCAAGCCGGGACTGCCTGCTTATAATTGACGAAGCCTACCTTAACTTTGTGGAAAATAGCTGGCCTTCGACTGACCTGATTTCCCGCGGTAACGTGGTCCTCCTGCGCTCCCTGACCAAGGACTACGGGCTGGCCGGCCTGCGGCTCGGCTATGCCATCGCCAGCAGGGAGATTATTAACAACCTGCGCCAGGTCTGCCCGCCGTGGAACGTCAACACTATCGCCCAGAAAATTGGAGCTGCCGTTCTGGATAAGATGGCTTACCGGGAACAGTCCCAAAAGAAGGTCAGCCGGGCCAAGCAGTTCCTCATCAAGGAGCTTACCCGCCTCGGTTTTTTGACCCTCCCCTCGGAGACCAATTATTTCCTAGTGAAGGTAGGTAGTGCCCGGCAGTTTCGCACCGCCCTGCTCAAACGCGGTATCCTGGTGCGGGACGGCACCTCCTTCGGCCTGCCGGAGTATGTCCGCATCGCCCCCCGCACCCTGCCCGAGTGCCGCCAGTTAATCACCGCTATTGAAAGTGTTACCCGCTGCGGCCGCCAGCCAACCACAGAATAGGAGCTTGACATGGACAACCTAAGACGCATAATTGAGATGATACCGCCGCTGGATAGAGAGGCAATGGCTCAGGCGCAAGCCCGGCAGGAGATATTGACCAAGCCGCCGGGAAGCCTGGGGCGATTGGAGGAGCTATCCATCCAGATAGCCGGGATTCAGGGCAGAATGATACCTCAGCTCAAAGACAAAGCCATTATCACCATGGCCGGTGACCACGGGGTGGTTGCCGAGAAGATTGGCAACTGGCCTCAGGAAGTAACCGCCCAGATGGTGGCTAATTTCCTGCGGGGTGGGGCGGCAATCAACGTGCTTTCCCGCCTAGTAGGTGCCCGGATGGTGGTGGTTAATATGGGAATAGCCACCGAGCTGAAACCCCACCCCCAGCTTCTCTGGCGGGGGATCGCCCGCGGCACCCGGAATATGACCCAAGGCCCGGCAATGACCCCCGAGCAAGCGAGGCAAGCAATAGAAGCCGGGATTGAAATAATTGAGGCGGAGCTAGCCAAGGGGCTGGACATAGTTGGCAGCGGGGATATGGGCATCGGCAATACCACCGCCAGCAGTGCCATCTGTGCTGCCATGACGGGCCAAGCGGTGGCTGAGGTTACCGGCCGGGGCACCGGCATTGATGATGAGCAGCTGGCCCGTAAAATCAGGGTAATTGAAACGGCTTTAGCGGTAAACCACCCTGACCCAACCCAACCCCTAGATGTATTAGCCAAGGTGGGGGGCTTTGAAATCGGGGGGCTGGTGGGGGTGATGCTGGCGGCAGCCGCCCACCGCATCCCGGTGGTTCTTGACGGCTTTATCTCCGGGGCAGCCGCCCTCATCGCCACCGGTCTGGCACCAAGACTTCGGGAATTCCTTATCGCTGCCCACGTCTCGGCTGAGGCTGGTCACCCCAAACTGCTGAAACATCTTGGGCTCAAGCCATTACTTAAGCTGAACATGCGCCTGGGTGAGGGTACCGGTGCCGCTCTGGGAATTTTCCTCGCTGAGGCCGCCACCCGCCTGCTCGCCGAGATGGCTACCTTCGGCGAAGCCGGTGTATCGGAAGGAGACAAAAGGAATTGAGGTTTCTCGCCGCATTTCAGTTCCTCACCAGCATCCCCCTGCCGTGGCAGCGTGAGGCCCGCCCGGAAGAGCTGGAACATGCCACCGGTTACTTCCCCATAGTCGGCCTCATCATCGGGCTGGTTTTGGCTGGCTTGAACTGGCTCTTTCACCTCTTCCTCCCCCCGCCCCTGGTTAATGCCCTGCTCATTGCCGCTTTGGTCTTTATTACCGGAGCCCTGCACCTTGACGGCTTGGCTGATACCCTAGATGGTATCGCCGGGGAGAAAACCGCCGCAGAACGGTGGCAGGTAATGCATGATAGCCGGGCGGGGGCCTACGGCATTATCGGCATCGTGCTGCTGTTGCTGGTGAAGTACATTTCCCTCAACAACCTCCCCACCCCACTAATAATGCCCACCCTGGTATGGATGCCGGTGGTCAGCCGGTGGGCAATGGTCTATGCCCTCTTTATCTACCCCTATGCCCGACCCTCCGGCCTGGGCAAGGTTTTTAAGCAGGGAACTCACTGGCCACAGTTCACCCTAGCCACCGTGGTCACTTTTTTAATCGCCGCCGTCTTAATTATCCTTTTCCACTTTACCGGGCTGGTAACCATGTTTCTTGTCTGGCTGCTAACCGTGGTGCTGGCGGCTTACTTTAAGAGCAAGTTTGCCGGGCTTACCGGTGACAATTATGGTGCCATCGGCGAGATAGCCGAGGTAGCCGTGCTCATCCTGGTCATTTTCCTGGCCAAATTGGGATTAGCCTAGCCTGAACTATCGCCAAGCAGGAGGAAGGAATATGCCGGTTTTTGTATCCTGGAGCGGGGGCAAGGATAGCTGCCTCGCCGGTTACCGGGCAGCTATAAGCAATCTGAAGGTCAGCTATCTGGTGAATATGATTACCCGGGATGGCAAGCGCTCCTGGACACACGGGCTGACCCCCCGGCTGCTCCAAATGCAGGCACGAGGGCTGATTATGAGACTGAATTCAACAACATCCTCGCTGAGCTGAGGCAGCAGGGGATAACTGGCGGCGTCTTCGGCGATATTGACCTGGAGGAACACCGTAATTGGGTGGAAAGGGTGTGTCACCAGGCAGGGATTACCCCCCACCTCCCCCTGTGGGGACAATCCCAGGATGAGATAATGAGACAGCTTATCGACTCAGGGTTTACTGCCGTTATTGTTG
>CAZAYK010000082.1:0-6177 GCA_964489415.1 uncultured Dehalococcoidaceae bacterium
GGGCCGTGTCTCAGTCCCAGTGTGGCTGGTCGTCCTCTCAAACCAGCTACCGATCTCAGCCTTGGTAGGCCATTACCTCACCAACTAGCTAATCGGACGCAAGCCCATCCCCAAGCACCCGAGGGCTTTAATGATGGAGCCTTACCTCCACCATCACATACGGTATTAGCCCGGATTTCTCCAGGTTATCCCGTACTTGGGGGCAGGTTACTTACGCGTTACTCACCCGTCTGCCACTGGGTGCCCGAGGGCACCCCGTTCGACTTGCATGCATAAGGCACGCCGCCAGCGTTTATCCTGAGCCGGGATCAAACTCTCCAAACAAAAATGTTTGCTTTGCGTTGAACCTTCCTTCCGCTATCCAGTTGTTAAGGTACTTAACCCCATGTAGGGTAACTTAAATCCTATCATAAAGTTACCCCGCTTGTCAATATAGCCCGTTGACGCTTTTCCCGGGGTGCGCTAATCTATGATGGCATGAGAGAAGCCAATCTATCCCCGGCGGCTATTACCGATAATCTGGGTACCCGTTTCATGGGGGGGAGGGTTTATTACTATCCGCGGCTGACTTCAACAATGACCGCGGCCAGAGAGATGGCGCGGCAGGGGGCAACTGAAGGCACTGTGGTCATTGCTGATGAGCAAACAGCGGGTAGGGGGCGGGGAAAACGTCTCTGGCTGACACCCCAGGGCAATATTGCCTTATCCATCATCCTCTATCCGGATAAGGCTTACTTACCTTCCCTGGTTATGATTTCATCTCTGGCGGTTGTTCACAGTATCAAGGAAGTCACCGGCTTGGATGCGCAGATTAAATGGCCTAATGATGTGCTTATCAGCAGTAAGAAGGTGTGTGGGATCTTGATTGAGAGCCAGGTGAAGGGTGGGGTGGTGGTTTATGCTATCGTCGGTATTGGGGTCAATGTTAATCTCAGGGTGACTGATTATCCCGAGATTATGACCTCAGCGACCAGCCTTTTCCAGGAGCTGGGGCGGGAGGTATCCCGGGTGGGGTTAATCCGGTGCCTCTTGGCTGAATTGGAGAGGCTATATCTTTCCCTGCCCTGGGGAGACTCAGTTTACCGGGAGTGGCGGGAAAAATTGGTCACCCTGGGCAGGCGGGTGCGGGTGATATCGGGGGGCACTGTACATGAAGGCATTGCCGAGTCAGTGGCCCCGGATGGCAGCTTGATGCTGCGCCGTGATGATGGCAGTATAAGAACCATCATCGCCGGGGATGTCACCCTAGGCGGCAGTGGGGAAGACAGGTAAATATCAGCCCGCTTTGCCCCCGGTGAGCACCTCTGCGCCCGGGGGTTACCTCGGTCAGGCTTATTAAGGGGCAGTCCCCGGGGACTGCCCCTTAATATTGGGCATCAACCCGTGCTGTTATTTTTCCGTCTTTTCGGGTAGCAATGTGGAGGTGAAGGCTTTGAGAAACTCTATCGGTAGCGGGAAGAGTATCGTGCTGTTTTTCTCGGAGGCTATCTCGGTGAGGGTAGACAGGAAGCGGAGTTGTATTGCTGCTGGCTCACGGCCAATAACATGGGCTGCCTGAGCCAGCTTCTCCGAAGCCTGAAGCTCACCCTCGGCATGGATAATCTTGGCACGCCGCTCTCTTTCTGCCTCGGCCTGGGCTGCCATGGAGCGCTTCATCTCCTCGGCAAGCTCAACCTCCTTGATTTCCACAGTGCTGACCTTGACCCCCCACGGGTCAGTATGCTCGTCGATGATCTGCTGCAGCATCTGGTTAAGCTTTTCTCGCTGCGTTAGCAGTTCGTCCAGCTCAGATTGCCCCAGTACGTTGCGCAGTGTCGTCTGTGAAATCTGTGAGGTCGCCCGGATGTGGTCCAGAACCTTGACCACGGAAGCCTCGGGGTCAACTACCCTAAAGTAAACCACGGCGTTAACCCTGACGGTAACATTGTCCCGGGTAATTACTTCCTGGGAGGGAACATCCATGGTAACCACACGCAGGTCTACCTTAACCATGCGGTCAATAAAGGGGATGATGATGAACAACCCGGGGCCCTTGGCGCCAATCAGTCTTCCCAGGCGGAAGATGACCCCGCGCTCATACTCATTCACAATCTTGACTGCCATGGCAATGAGGATGACGGCAACTATGGCAATTATACCGATGATAATTGGATTCATTGGTTACCTCCTTGTTCTTTCTTGGTTACGCGTAGTTTTAAGCCTTCGACCTTGTTAATAATCACTTCCTCGCCTGCCTCCGCCTGTCCCTTGTCTATTATTGCTGTCCACCGTTCCCCCTCAATCAGGACAATTCCCTTCGGTTCCAGGGCTATCTCCACTACTGCCGTTTTGCCAATCAGGTCTTCCCAGCCGGCCGCTATCTGCTTGCGGTGAGCCCGAATACCCCGATTGATTACCAAGGCAAGGAGGGCAATAGCAATAGCTATGATAATCAGAATAGTTAATGGCGTCAACGGAACCCCCCGCAAATACCTAGATTCACTTCTTCACCTCCTTATCACTTTTGGTGACGTATAGGGTTAAACCATCGACCTTGGTAATGATCACCTCCTCTCCCGGTTCAATACGGCCCGCCTCCGAGATTGCTGACCAGCGTTCTCCTTTGTAAAAGACGGTTCCCTCAGGAGCCAGGGCAACCTTTACCACGGCTCTCTTCCCGATCAGCTCTTCTCGGCCGGTTCTGGCTTGCCGGCGGTGGGCCCGGATCACTTGCTGCACGACAAAGGCAAACACGGCAGCAATGACAATGGTTACCGCGGCAATGAGCCAGGGATCGATTTGGAACATCGGTGCTGCCCCCTTAAACAGAATTAGGGAGCCAATAACTAATGCGGTTATGCCCCCGGCAGTAAATATACCAAAGGTGGTGGTTAGTACTTCACCAACAAAGAGCCCGAAAGCGAGGATTATCAGTAGCACCCCGGCAATGTTTACCGGTAGCTGCCCCAGGGAGTAGAAGGCCAGTATGCCGCAGATGCCCCCCACCATGCCGGGGAAGATAAGCCCGGGGTTAAGGATTTCCACCATTATGCCCAGCGTAGCCAGGCTTAGCAGTAGATAGGCAATGTTAGGGTCAGCGATGGTGTACAGGAAGTTTTCAATCATCTTCATTTTGATGCGGTTAATGGTAGCTCCCTGGGTGTTGAGGGTAACCACCTGGTCACCGAGCAGGGTTACCTGCCGGCCATCAAGCTGGGCCACCAGGGCTTCCAGGTCGGGGGCGACCAGGTCAATAACATTGAGTTCCTCGGCTTCCCGCTCGGTGATGGAAACCCCTTCTCTGACGGCCCGTTCTGCCCACTCAGCATTGCGTCCGTGGGACTCGGCAATGCTTCGGATATAGGCCACGGCATCATTGATAACCTTGGCTTTCATTTCATCGGATATCTGGGCCTCACCTTCAGTACTCAGTGCTATCGGGGTGGCGGCCCCTGTTGCCGTATTGGGTGCCATCGCGGCAACATGGGCCGAGAGGAGGATGTAGAGGCCGGCGGAGGCCGCCCTGGCTCCCGATGGAGAAACATAGACAACCACGGGGACGCGGGAGCTGACGATTTTCTGGATAATGTCGCGCATTGCCGTGTCCAGACCCCCGGGGGTATCCAGCTCGATGATGACAGCAACGGCACCATCATCTTCCGCCTGTTTAATGCCGCGTTCAATGTAGTCCACCAGGACGGGGTTGATGGTTCCCTTGACGGTGAGGACATCAATCCGCGGGCTGGCGGCCTGAACCTGAAGGGTAACCGCCGCCGCCAGTAACCCGATTATTATTGATAGCCGTATGATTCGCAGTAGCATCAGCTTAACTCTGGAATTTCGTTATTAATTATAATAATACTACACATTACGCCCAATTGAAACCGCCAATACACCAAGGTTGAACGGGGGGGCGGATTGGTGTTAGAATTTACGCACAATCAGGATGGGAATGGAGTTTATGAAGGTCCAGCGATGCAAGGGAAGCCGGGACTTATCCCCGGCGGAAATGAGGATGTTCCGCTTTATTGAAGGGGTGTTTCGGCAGTGCTGCCTAAGCCGGGGGTTTGAAGAGGTGCGGACGCCAACCATTGAGTATCTCAACCTGTTTACCTCGGCCGGCATGCTGACTCCCAGCATGCTGAGCAAGGTTTATTCCTTCCTCGACTGGGATGGCTGGAGTGGGGAGAGGGTGGTGCTGCGGCCGGACGGCACTATCCCCGTGGTCCGGCTTTATATTGATAATCTGTCAGCTAGGGAGCTGGCTAAGTTATTCTACGTAACCAATATTTTTATCTTTGACGAGACGGGGGAGAAAAATCGGGAGCAGTGGCAGTGTGGTGCCGAGATTATTGGCCGGGGCTCCCCCCTAGTCGATGCTGAGCTAATATCACTGTCCCTGGAGGTTCTGGAACGGTTGGGGGTTGAGGGTGTTGAATTAAGGCTATCCCACGCTGGCTTGATCAAGACACTACTGACCAAGCTGGAGCTAAGTCCTGAAGAACAGACCCGGCTCTTTGACCAGATTCTGGATGGTGAGGTGGTGGCCTGGGATAGGCTGAAGGCAGAGAACCGTGAGCTGGGACAGGCCTTGCTTCCCCTGTTCAGTCTGAAAGGGCAGTCCCCCGGTTTTCTCAATAATCTGGGGGCTCTGGCGGCTCGGGATTTACCCGAGATCAGGCCACATCTGGACAGCTTGATGGATACCGTGGGCTTTCTGGAGACCCTGGGTTGTGCCTATCAGATTGATATTGCTTCGGGTGCTGGCTTTGAATACTACACTGGGGTTATCTTTCAGTTTTTCCGAGGGAGGGAGAAGATAGGTGGGGGCGGCAGGTATGACGACCTTGTCCCCGCAATGGGGGGCAGGGCAACCCCAGCTTCAGGTTTTGCTCTTTATCTTGACCGCTTGATGGGCTGGGTAAAGCCTGAGGCAGTGGCGGGGGATGCCTCCCGCCGGGTTTTAATCAGGGTCAGGTCTGGGGAAAGGCATTTATTGGCGCCGGCCTTCACCATCGCCCGTTACCTTCGTGATAATGGCTACATCGCGGAAATGGATCTGGGGGGCAAGGAGCCAGCGGATTTACGGTGGTGCCTTGATGTTGGTGGTGAGGGGTCATTATTTATTCTGCAGGACAGGTTTAACCCTGGCTGTTTTCCCGCCGAGACAGCCAGTGAGGTCCTAGCGTTACTGGAGGAGAGAGGTGCCGATAAAGATAGCCCTGCCTAAGGGCCGCCTCCTCAGGAAGACCGCCGCCTTGCTCCACAAGGCGGACTGGGGGCTGGATGAGTACCACTCCAAGCTTAATTTTTACCACCCTAGATCGCGGAGATTTCCTGGGCTAAGGATCAAGGTGTTCCACGAGAGGGACATTCCTGTCCAGGTAGCCGTGGGCAATTATGACCTGGGCATTTGCGGCCGGGACTGGCTGGAGGAGCTTCTGGTTAAGTATCCCAGCAGCGCCCTGGTTAGGGTAAAGGACCTGGGCTACGGGCAGGGTTCCCTGTATGTCGTGGCCAGTCGGTCACAGGCGGTATCCAGTATAGATGAGGTAAAGGCTAGGTACAGCATCATCCGCATTGCCAGTGAGTATCCCCATCTGGCCGAGTCCTTCGCCTTGAAAAACCGGTTTGCTCGGTTTAGTATCTTCCCGGTATGGGGTGCTGCCGAGGGATATCCCCCGGAAAATGCTGAGCTGGCGTTAATTTCGGTGAAGGCCGAAGCCGAGCTGGCTGGTTGGGGGATGGTGCCGTTAGCCAAGGTCGTTGATTGTGGCGCCTTTTTAATTGCTAACCGCAGTAGCTGGGAGAGCAAGGACTTGGCTGATGTGGTTAATTCCATTTGCGGGGTTGCCCCGGCGGGTAGGGAAATTACCCGGCAACAGGCAGTACCGGTACCGGCCGCCCCCGAATCACACCTTGTTGAGGTAGCGGAGGAGGTGGTCAGGTTAGCCCTGCCCGATGGGCACCAGCAGTTGCCCACTGTTGACCTGTTGCGCCGGGCTGGTATTCAGGTTGATGATTACCCCTCGGCAACCGGGAATCGCCGGCCGGCGATCAGTCTTGACGGGGTTAGGGTCAAGGTGGTCCGGCCCCAGGATATGCCCCTGCAGGTGGCCAATGGTAATTTTGACCTGGCCATTACCGGTAGGGACTGGCTTATGGAGCACCTTTACCAGTTTCCATCCAGACCGGTGC
>CAZAYK010000083.1:0-6071 GCA_964489415.1 uncultured Dehalococcoidaceae bacterium
AGCCCCAGCACCATTAGACGCCGGATAAGAGAACTCATCAGAAACGGCATAATACGCAACACCGTGTCAGTTGATTATAGCGCCCTCGGTCTCCCCCTAGCAGCTCACATTGCCCTGAATGTAAACCACGAGCAGTTAGAATCCGTCTGGGAGGCACTGAGGAAACTCCCCAATATAAAACATGTCTCCATTACTGCGGGACGGTTTGATATTCTCGGCATGGTACGGGTGGCTTCCACTGATGACCTATTAAACTTCGTGCAGAATGAGATTACCCAGATACCCGGGGTAGAGAAGTGTGAAACCTTTATCTGCTTGCGGATGGAGAGGACAAGCTGATATATTATTAAGTAGTGCGGGGAGGAAAGGATTACCCGGCTTACCACCCCGGCAGTGGACGGCACCGTGAGAGATAGTGGGGTTAAACATCAGGGGAGAAGCCAGCAAGACACGTCAGCCAAGGGTTCAAATTAGAGCTAGACAGCAAGTTTAGCCCAGCATTTTGCCTCAGTAGAGACGAGCCCTTGATAATCAAACCAGCAGTACAAAGGGGGTGATACCGGCCAAATAAGCTGACCAAAACCTGTCGGATACAACTATAGATTTAGGAGATGTAAGATGGCGGATTTATTTGATCTAACGGGTAAAGTGGCTATTGTTACTGGTGGTGGTGGCGGTATCGGACATGCCTTAGCTCTGGGGCTAGCCGATGCCGGTGCCGATGTTGCTGTTGCCAGCCGCAAATTAGAGCACCTAGAACCAGTGGTTAAGGAGATACAGGCTAAGGGCAGGAAAGCCCTGGCCGTCTCCGTAGACGTTGTCCAGGAACCGTCGGTGGCCAGTATGGTCAAGCGGGTTCTGGAAGAATTCCCCAGGATTGATATTCTGGTGAATGCCCATGGTATCGCCATTCGCAAACCTGCCGATGTTTTCCCCATTGACGAGTGGCAACTGGTCATGGATATTAACACTCGCGGGACATGGCTCTGCTGTCAGGCTGTGGGCCGGGAGATGATCAAGCAGCGCAGCGGCAAGATTATCAACCTGTCATCAGTGCGAGGCAGATACGGTCTCCCCACCGACTACGCCGCTTACTGTCCCAGCAAAGGCGCCGTGGATACCCTGACACGAACCCTGGCCTGCGAGTGGGCCAAGTATAATGTGCTGGTAAATGCCGTAGCGCCCACTATCGTCGAAACTGAGCTCACCCGCCCTGCCTTGGCCGATCCCGAGTATGCGGCGAGAATGAAGGCACGCATCCCGCTAGGCCGCTGGGCAATGCCCGAGGATATTGTCGGGCCTACTCTGTTCTTCGCCTCCAAGGCTTCTGATTTCGTTACCGGACAGGTTCTCTACGTTGACGGTGGCGTGACCACCTGGTAATACTCTGTCAAATATAATGAGTTAAGAGGTATAATGGGAAAAGTCACGCTGGTTGATTTGAGTCATCCCCCTGGGGGCAAATGCCCCCTGTGGGATCCCTGCCATAACATCCTAACTGCGCTAGCGGCACCACGGGCTGGGAAAACGTAGGCGGTGACCGGGATCAGGTGACAGGGATGAGTGTGACCAGTAACACTCCCACCGATACTGTCAGGAGGTAAATACCTATGCAGAAGGTTAGATTGGATCAGGTTAAGCCCTATGAGGCACCGGGGCACTTCAAGATGGTTGCCCTCAGACTGCACGGCAAGGAGGAAACGGGGTCGGAGAAGTTCTGGGTAGGTCTATCCCACTTCCTCCCCGGAGGTGGCGCCGAATACGCCTATGAGGATTCGCCCACGGAGAAGGTCTATTTTGTCCTCGAGGGGGAAATCACCGTCAAGACCAAGAAGGAAGAGATCACCCTGGGCCCCTGGGAGTCCGTTTACATCCCGCCCTATGAAGGCAGGGAAATCATCAACAAGACCAACAAACCAGCAAGTATGCTGGTGGTGGTTAACTACTAGGAGTAATCTCCAGTAGTCCGAGGGAGTGTATGGTTACCCCATCTCAGGTAAGGAGCAGTGGCATCCTCATCAGGCCAAGTGAGATTGAGAGATACCATAAAATACGGTTGGCACCCCAAGTTGCTGCTGTCACCAGCCAGGGGCTCAGCCCTTACCGGATGTCAGGTAATCTACCTCCCGCCGGGGAAACCCTTACCGCCCACTCCCACCCCATTGGGGAAGGTGTTACCCCGTGTTTACCGGGAGGGAGGGGGTTTCCTTTTGGTGGGTATGCTTAACTCGCCAAGCTAAAGCCGAGAGCCGGAGAAGTAGCTAGAGGAAAGAGGGAATAAACATGCAAGCTAAAGATGTGCGCAATATCTCGGTAATTGGTGCGGGCATGATCGCCCCTGGGGTGGCCCAGGTTTTCGCCACCAAGAACTACAATGTTTGCCTCTATGCCCGAAGACAAGAGGCATTGCCCAATGCCCTGGACCGGATTCGGTCAAATCTGCTGACAATGGCGAAGAGGGGGCTGGGCTCAGAAAGCGACATCGAGCCCGTCATAAGCAAAATAAAAACCACCACTGACCTGGCTGAGGCCGCGGCCGAGGCTCACCTTATCATCGAGTGCGTCGCCGAAAATCTGGAGGTGAAGCAGAACATCTTCCAGCAGCTAGATCAGTTCTCCCCCAGAGATGCCATCCTGGCGACAAATACATCGGTAATCAGCATCACCCAAATCGCGGCTAAGTCAACAAATAGGCAGAGAATCCTGGGGACCCATTTCTGGAATCCCCCGTACATGATTCCCTTGGTTGAGGTGGTCAAGGGAGCCGAAACCTCCGATGAGGTTATGGAGACCACCTATCAGGTTATGAAGGATGCCGGCAAGCACCCGGTGAAGTGCCTGAAGGATGTACCTGGATTCATTGCCAACCGATTGCAGCATGCCCTGTGGCGAGAGGCAATCTCCATCGTGGAACACGGTATCGCCGATGCCGCCACCGTTGATGATGCCATCAAGCACGGCTTTGCCATTCGCCTTCCTGTTTTGGGGCCACTGGAGACGGCGGATATGGTGGGGCTTGACTTAACCCTATCCATCCACGATTACATCTTCAAGTACCTGGAATCTTCCCCCCACCCCTCACCCCTGCTCAAGGAAAAGGTGGACAAGGGAGAGCTGGGATTCAAAACGGGAAAGGGCTTTCAAACCTGGACCCCGGAGGAAGCCGAGAAGTCACGGAGCAACCTGTTAGAGTACCTCATCGAGTGGACCAAATGGAGACAGGAGAAGGGCTAAACTAGGCCTGGATAGCCAATGCAACCGCTAGGTTTATCCCATAAAATCTTAATCTGGAGGAAGCCATGGAAAAACTAATCATAACCTGTGCCCTTAGTGGTGCCGTAACCATGCCGGTACAAACGCCTTACCTACCCCTAACCCCGGAGCAGATGGTGGATGAGGCAGTACGAGCTGCTGATGCGGGAGCCGCCTCGGTGCACCTTCATGCCCGCAATCCAGAAAACGGCAAACCAACCACCGACCTCAATGTCTACCGGCAGATGCTCCCCAAAATAAAGGAAAGAAGCAATGTCATCATCAATATCACCACGGGTGGCGGACTGGGTCTGTCCGTAGAGGACAGGATAAGGGTTGTCCCCACCTTCAAACCAGAGATTGCCACCTTCAATATGGGCTCAATGAATTTCTCCATCCATCCCCTCCTCAAGCGGTATAAGGATGAAGATTACAAGTATGACTGGGAAAAGGCCCACATTGAGATGACCAAGGGCATAATCTTCCCCAATACCTTTGCCGACCTCGAGCATTTCTGCCAAACGATGAAAGAGAATAATAGCAAGCCGGAATGTGAGTGCTACGATGTGGGTCATATCTACAATACCAGTTTCATGATTCGAGAAGGCTTCCTTGACCTCCCCGTCTGGCTGCAATTCGTCACCGGGGTGCTGGGGGGCATTGGGTCACACCCGGAAGACATCCTGCATATGAAGAAGACAGCCGACCGGCTGATTGGTGAGGGGAATTACCGGTGGTCAGTTATCGGCTGCGGATACCCGCATCAGTTTAATGTAGCTGCCCTCTCCATCATGCTGGGCGGACACGTGAGGGTAGGACTGGAGGATAATATCTTTGTTGAGCGCGGTGTCCTGGCCAAGAGCAATGCCGAACTGGTGGAGAAGGTGGTCAGGATAGCCCGGGAGCTGGGCAGGGAGATAGCCACGCCGGACGAAGCCCGGCAAATCCTCGGCTTGAAGGGCAAGGACAAGGTCAACTTCTAGACAAGCTTGAGATAAAGAGTTGTCATAGCTCTACCCCGCCGGCGGAGGGGGGCTCTCTTCCCCCCGGGAGAGGTGAAGATAATCCCCCCACTCCGCCGGCGGTGGTATCTGCGGTGGAGAGCAGGTAAAATCAGCGATAACCCTAAACTGATAATTGGGGAAATGCCGGTAAAGTGCTTCCCGGAGTGAACTCCTGATTATTATGAGCACGTTTACCGCCGTGGCCAGAGCCAGCTCTACCGCCGGCATTAGCCCCCCACCCCGCAATTCCACGGGACCAACCTCATCAATAACCACCAGGTCACACTGCTTCTCCACCGCTTGCTCAATGGCACGGCGGGCAAACAAGATCCCGTCACGGCTGATGGTATAGCGCCCAATCACCTCTCCCTTTGGCCAGGCCACAACACCGGAGCACCGGGCAAAGGGTACCTCCTCACCGGTGCCCAGGTCAACAGCGTTATAGCCGGCACGCTCACCATGCTCCCTGACCTCCGGGCACAGGATGCCCCCCACACTAAGGCCACGCCCGTGCAACCAGTCAGTATAGTAGCGGCACCAACTGGTCTTGCCTGAGCCCGGTTTACCAACCACAAGGAGATTCATTAACCCCCCCACCAGGCAAAGGCAACTGCCCCTGCCGAGAAAATCGTTGGCTTCAGGCACTGAGCAGCCACCGCTGAGGCTGAAGCCACGCTCACCATTATTAGCAGCGATATTACGCCCTGTCAACCTGCCCCCCTGACAATAGGCCTAACACCAAATAAAGGCCATTACCGGGGCTAAGTGGCTTGACAAGAAGAAAATCAATTGATAAGCTTCTTTAGAATAGCAGACTGGCTACTGCCCGGTAGAGTAACCTTAACAATAAACCCCGTTAACTAGAGTAATTGCCCAGAGTGGAGAAATTACCCGAGGTGGGGGGCGAAAGGGGGTGATAGCGGGCAAGACAAGGCAGGTGACTAAAACTGATAGACCATGATTAATATGGGGGGAAGTGATAATGAAGAAGTTTCTATTAATTCCAATAGTCATCGCCCTAGCCGGTGCGCTGATCTTCACTGGCTGTGCCAAGCCAACCCCTACCCCTGCCCCCGCCCCAGCGCCGGCACCAGCACCAACACCGACAGTGGAAGCCCCAGAAGCAATTCTCATAGGCCTTCCCGCAACACTGACAGGCAGGGCTGCAGGTTTTGGCAAGGGCGGTGTATTTGGGTACAGAGCCGCCGTTGAGGATATCAACAAGCTAGGTGGAATATATGTAGAAGAATATGGAAGCAAACTGCCTGTAAAGCTCGTAGTCGTTGATAATGAAAGCGACCCGCTGAAGGCAGCGACTCTTGCTGAAGACCTAATTCTCCGTGATAAGGTAAACTTCCTTGTCAATGTCGGACCGTTGGATTTCGATGTTTCTGTGGCGGGAGTAGCTGAGCGGCACAAGATTCCACATATGGGTGGGCCTGGGCCTTATGAATCATGGCAGGCAATGCGGAAGGAAGTTACACCACCCTGGAAATATAGTTGGATGATAAGTTTTGCTATAGCTACGCCAGCTCCAGAGGGAGATTTCCGCCATGACAAGCCGGGGTATAGCATGTTCGGTGTATGGTCGGGCGCGCTAGAAAGCTTTCTCGATAAGACTAATAAAAAGGTAGCTCTGCTGGCATCGGATGACCCGGACGGCAGGGGCTGGTACCACGCATTTGCTCCGCAAGCCCAAAAATTAGGTTGTGAGACCTATCGTACGGAAGAAGGTTTTGGGCTGGTGCCTCTGGACACAACGGACTTCACCTCTCTAATAACGGAGTGGAAAAACGCAAATTGTGAATTGCTCTG
>CAZAYK010000084.1:0-6003 GCA_964489415.1 uncultured Dehalococcoidaceae bacterium
CTACGCCTCTGGCTTGAGGAGCTGGGCATACCCAGCCGAGATCTCAGCGCCGAGGAGCTGGAGCAGGTTGTGGAAAGGGTCAATGCCGAAGGGAAATTTGCCCCGCCTACCTTTGGCAAGGTTATCCTCCGTGACGGTCATACCGGTGAGCCGTTTGACCAGCCGGTTACCGTGGGCAATATCTACATGATGAAGCTAATCCACCTTGTTGAAGACAAGGTTCACGCCCGCTCCACCGGGCCCTATTCCCTGATTACCCAGCAACCGCTGGGGGGCAAGGCTCAATTCGGCGGCCAGCGGTTCGGGGAGATGGAGGTCTGGGCACTGGAGGCCTATGGAGCCGCCCATAACCTCCAGGAAATGCTGACCATTAAGTCCGACGACGTTACCGGCCGGGCTAAAGCCTATGAGGCGATTATTAAAGGTGATGATATCCTCCAGCCCGGTGTGCCCGAATCGTTTAAGGTCTTGGTCAAGGAGCTGCAAAGCCTGGGGCTTGCCCTTGAGGTGATTAATGAAGAAGAGGCCAAGATAGCCGCGGTTGAGGAGACCATGGAAGAAGCCGAAACAATGGAGGCCGAGCTTAAAGGTAGTGAAGACATGCTCTTGGCCGAGGGAGACGAGGAAAATGCTGGAGATTAATGATTTTGATGCAGTACGCATCTCGCTGGCATCACCCGAGCAGATTAGGAGCTGGTCCTACGGTGAGGTAACCAAGCCGGAGACGATCAACTACCGCACCCTGAAACCGGAACGGGATGGCCTGTTCTGCGAGCGGATCTTTGGCCCCACCAAGGACTTTGAATGTTACTGCGGTAAATACAAGAGGATACGCTACAAGGGGGTTATCTGCGATAAGTGTGGCGTTGAGGTAGCCCGGGCCAAGGTGCGGCGGGAACGCATGGGCCATATTGAGCTAGCCTGCCCGGTGAGCCACATCTGGTTTGCCAAGGGTATACCCAGCCGATTAGGGTTGCTGCTTGACCTGTCACCGCGCAGCCTAGAGCATGTCCTCTACTTCTCCCAGTACATCGTCACCTCGGTTGACGAAGAAGCCCGCCACGAGGCTATCCAACAACTCGAGGAAAACTACACCAAGGAAATAGCCGAGCGAGAGAGCACCCTGGAAGATAAAATCGCCCAGTTAGAGAAAGAGTCGGCAACTGTTGAGGAGGTAAACCAGCTACGCCGCAATTTCGCCGAGGAAAAAACCAAGCTCGAAGAAGAGCTAGCTTCAGAGACGCAAAAGCTCAAAGAACTTCACGTAAAGATGCTCCTCAATGAGAGCCAATATCATGACCTCAAACAGAAATACGGTCATGTCTTTGATGCCGGGATGGGGGCGGAGGCGATACTCAAGATCCTCAAGGGCATCAACCTTGATGAATTACGCAACAGGCTCCTCCAGGAAACCCAGTCCTCTTCAGGGCAGCGGCGCAGAAAAGCCGCCAAGCAATTGCGGGTAGTGGAGGCTTTCCGCAGCAGCGGCAATAAACCAGAATGGATGATTTTGACCGTGCTGCCGGTGTTACCCCCTGACCTCCGCCCGATGGTGCAGCTGGACGGCGGCCGGTTTGCCACCAGTGACCTCAATGACCTCTACCGGCGGGTTATCAACCGCAACAATCGCCTACGCCACCTGATCGACATTGGGGCCCCGGAGATCATCATCCGTAATGAGAAGAGGATGCTTCAGGAAGCGGTTGACTCCCTGATTGACAACGGCCGAAGGGGGAGAGCCGTCTCGGTCAGCGGCAACCACAAATTAAAGTCCCTCTCTGACATGCTCCGCGGTAAACAAGGGCGCTTTCGCCAGAACCTGCTGGGCAAGCGGGTTGACTATAGTGGCCGTTCGGTAATTGTCGTCGGCCCCGAGCTCAAGCTCTACCAATGCGGCCTGCCCCGAAGAATGGCGCTGGAGCTATTTAAGCCCTTTGTCATGCGCCGGCTGGTTGAGCAGGGTCTGGCCCCCAATATTAAGAGTGCCCGACGGCTGGTGGAACAAGCCAAACCCGAGGTATATGACATCCTGGAGGAGGTTATCAAAGAGCGCCCCGTATTGCTTAACCGTGCCCCTACCCTGCACCGACTCAGCATCCAGGCCTTCGAACCGGTGCTCATTGATGGCAGTGCCATTCAGATACACCCGTTGGTTTGCTCTGCCTTCAACGCTGATTTTGACGGCGACCAGATGGCGGTTCACGTACCGCTGTCTAAAGCCGCCGTGCAGGAAGCCCGGCAATTGATGCTCAGTCAACGCAATCTACTCCTGCCCAGCAGCGGTGAGCCCACGGTAACCCCCACCCTGGACATGGTTCTCGGCTGCTACTACCTGACCTTGGCCAAACCGGGAACCCGGGGAGAAGGCAAGGTACTGGGCAGTTTTGAAGAAGCCAGACTCGCCTATGAGCTGGGTATCATTGACCTCCATGCCGAGATTGAGGTCAGGGACCGGACAAGTGGGGAGAGGATTAAGACCACGGTCGGCCGGATCATCTTCAATGACATCCTGCCCGCGGAGATTGGCTTCTACAACAAGACGGTGGATAAATCAACCCTAAAACAGATCGTCGCTGACTGCTGCAAATTACTCAGTGAGGAAGAAACAGCCAAGGTACTGGATGACATCAAACGACTGGGCTTCCACTATGCCTCCAGGTCCGGGGTCACCGTGGCGATGAATGATATTGAGGTTCCCCAGAGCAAGGCCAAATTAATCGAACAAGCTGAGGAAAGGATTGCCATTATTGAAAACCAGTACCACCGCGGCCTGATTACTGAAGACGAAAGATATAACGGCATTGTCGGCGTCTGGATGGAGACCACGGACAATATCACCAATACCATCGCCGATAGCCTTGACCGCTACGGTGGTATTTACATGATGGCAACTTCAGGAGCCAAGGGCAATATTTCCCAGATCCGGCAGATGGCCGGGATGCGGGGCTTGATGACTGACCCCTCCGGTAAGATAATTGAATTCCCCATCAAGTCCAGCCTCCGTGAGGGTCACAGTGTTCTGGAATACTTCATCTCCACCCATGGCGCCCGCAAGGGTCTTGCCGATACGGCGCTGAGGACCTCGGACAGCGGTTATCTCACCCGGCGGCTGATTGACGTTGCCCAGGATGTCATCACCTTCGAGGAAGACTGCGGGACTACTGACGGCATCTGGCTATCGGAGCCAAAGGAAAAGGGGCTGCTGCCCTCGTTCGCCGAGCGCATCACCGGCCGCCTTGCCGCCAGCCCGATAGTTCATCCGGACACCGGTGAAATCATTGTTGATCGAAACGAGGAGATTGATGAGCAGAAGGCATCTGAAATTATTGCCGCCGGGATAAACAGGGTTCACGTTAGGTCACCGCTTAGCTGCCAGTCACGGCGGGGTATCTGCCAGTACTGCTACGGGAGAGACCTGGCCCGCGGCCATCTCGTCGCCAGGAACACCGCCATCGGCATCATTGCTGCGGAAAGCATCGGCGAGCCCGGCACCCAGCTCACCCTGCGCACCTTCCATACCGGCGGTGTCGTCGGGCTGGATATTACCAGCGGTCTGCCCCGGGTTGAGGAGCTCTTTGAGGCGAGAACGCCTCGAGGGCAGGCAATTATCTCCGAAATCGACGGGGTGGTGGAAATAATTCAGAATGAGGAAGGGAGAAAGATTAAGGTCATCAGCTCGGAGGTGTACCGTGATGAATACACTATACCTGCCGGCTGGCAGACCACGGTAAACAATGGCCAATGGGTAGACATCGGCACCATAATCGCCGCTCCCACCCCAGATAGCCAAGCCGAAACCGGGGATAAAGCCGTCGCCCCCGCCCCAGAAGCCCAACCCATTATCGCCCGCGTCTCCGGTGAGGTTACCATAAAAGGCAAACAATTATTCATCAGTTATGAGGAAACTGATACCCGCGAGTATCCGGTGCCGAGCAGCGCCAGCATCTGGGTGGAGAACGGGGAACAGGTGAAAGCCGGTCAGCAATTAAGTGACGGCTCGATCAACCCCCACGATATACTCCGCATTCTGGGTAAGGAAGCCGTCCAGCAATACCTGGTTGATGAAGTGCAAAAGGTGTACCGCTCCCAGGGGGTAACCATAAATGACAAACACATTGAGGTTATCATCCATCAGATGCTGACCAAGGTCCGCATTGACTCCGCCGGTGACACTGACCTCGTGCCGGAAGAACTGATTGACCGGTTCCAGTATGAGGACATTAATGCCAAGGTACTGGCGGAGGGGGGTGAGCCGGCTACCGCCCACACCGTCCTGCTGGGTATCACCCGAGCGTCACTGACTACCGATAGCTGGCTGGCGGCAGCCTCCTTCCAGGAAACCACCCGAGTCCTTACTGAAGCTGCCGTTCACGGCAAGGTTGACCGGCTGATTGGTCTCAAAGAGAATGTAATTATCGGCAAGCTTATCCCCGCCCGTTCCCTCCCCGAAGAAGTGCCGGAATTGCCCACTGCTGAAGAAGGCGAGGCAGCCTCCGGTCTAGCTAGCGGTGAGGAAGGTGAGCAAATGCCCAACCTGCTCGCCGGTGAAGAGGCTGAGGAATCACCGAACCCGCCCGCCGGTGAAGAGGCTGAGGAATCACCAAACCCGCCCGCCGATGAGCCCGCTGAAGAGGAGACGGAGACCTAAGTAAAAAGAGAGGTGAAGTGACATCGCTCGCGTTATCTCGGGCAAACCCAGCGCCGAAGATGCCCCCCTGGATACCAGTCTAAGGCCCCGCTGCCTTGATGACTTTATCGGGCAGGACCGGATTAAGGAAAATATCAAGATAGCCATCGCTGCCGCCAAGGGCAGGGGTGAGGCACTGGACCATATACTGCTCTACGGTCCCCCCGGGCTGGGCAAGACCACTCTGGCCCATATCATTGCCGCCGAGATGGGGGTCAACATCCGGGTTACCTCAGGCCCGGCGATTGAACGCACCGGAGATCTGGCGGCTATTTTAACCAACCTTCACAGTCAGGATATCCTCTTCATTGATGAAATCCACCGCCTTAGCCGGGCCGTGGAGGAAACCCTATATCCCGCCATGGAAGAATTTGCTCTGGATATTATTATTGGCAAGGGGCCCGGCGCCCGCAGCCTGCGCCTAAATTTGCCCAGCTTCACCCTGATTGGTGCCACCACCCGCTTCGCCCTGCTCAGCCCGCCCCTCCGCGACCGATTCGGCGCCGTTTACCGGCTCGACTTTTATGACCAGGCTGCCATCGAAAAGATACTGAAACGCTCCAGCCGCATTCTCCAGGTTAACGCCGATGAAGAAGGGCTGAGGGAAATAGCCCGCCGTGCCCGAGGCACACCCCGGGTAGCCAACCGGCTGCTCCGGCGGGTCAGGGATTATGCCCAGGTAATGGCTGATGGCGTGGCTACCCAGTCAGTGGTGGCGGAGGCACTGGCCAAGCTTGAGATTGACCACATCGGCCTGGATGAGATCGACCACAAGGTGCTCCACACCATAATTGACAAGTTCAACGGCGGTCCGGTGGGGCTGGATACCATCGCCGCCTCCATCAGCGAGGAGTCGGATACCATTATGGATGTCTACGAACCATATCTGCTGCAACTGGGTTTCCTGGAGAGAACCCCCCGCGGCCGCCTGGCCACCCAGTTAGCCTACCAGCACCTCGGCCTCCCCTATAATAAAGAAAAGCCCCCGCAGCCCACCCTCTGGGAAAGCACAGGGTAACCATGAAATCGGTTCTGCTTCACTGCTGCTGCGCCCACTGTGCCGCCTATACCATCAACCACTGGCGAAACCAGGGCTATGAGGTATGTGCCTTATGGTATAACCCCAACATCCATCCCTATACGGAGCATCAGCACCGCCTGAAATCCATGCAATTACTCGCCGAGATGATGAAATTACCCCTAACGGTAGCCGATGGCTATGACATCGTGGAATACTTCCGCCAGGTTGCCGGCAATGAATCCCAGCGCTGCCGCTACTGCTTCCGCCTCCGCCTCGCCCAAACCGCCGAAACCGC